>JAPPDJ010000165.1 GCA_028824555.1 Gammaproteobacteria bacterium
TTCCCTGCGCACCGTCAGGTGCGCCGAGCGCGAGGTTCGCGAAGGAAGGGCGCCTGACGGCGCCAGGGAAGGCATTCTGCCTTCCCTCCGGAAACCGTCCATCGCCAAGTCCGACAGACTGCTAGCTACCCGAACACGGACCATTTCGTCACGCGCGCAACGGTCAACCCTTGCCCAACGATGGAGAACACCACCACCGCGTATGTGACTGCGAGGATGAACGGGCGGTGCTCGCTGGCCGGTAGCGAAAGCGCCAGGGCCACGGCGATGCCTCCGCGCAGGCCGCCCCAAGTCAGCACCGTTACTGCGCCCTTCTCGAAATGCCTCCCAGCGATGCAGCACGGTTCGCGCCAAGGCGACGCTCAGCCAGCGTGTGGCGAGGACCACGGGGATGGCGGCAAGGCTGGCCCACCAGAAGCCGAGGCCAGCACCGGCTACCACCAGCACTTCGAGACCAATGAGCAGGAACAGCACGGAGTTCAGGACGTTGTCGAGGAGGGACCAGAACTTCCTCAGATAGTCCCTCGAGGCCGGGCTCACCGCCCGCCGCATGCCCTGGCCGCCGAAAAAGAGGCCCGCCACGACCATGGCGATCGGACCGCTGACCCCGAACCGGACCGCCGCGGCGTAGCCGACCATCACGATGCCGAGCGTGACCAGCAGCTCGAGGTTCGGTTCCTCGACGCCGAGGACGCCGCGGTAACCGGCGTAGCCGAGCGCGATGCCGAGGGCGGCGCCACCTACCACCTCGACCAAGAACAACTCGCCGACATGCCACAGCCCAGGATCCGTATCTTGCAGGGCAACCCCGAGCAGCACGGTGAACACCACCACCCCCACGCCGTCGTTGAACAGCGACTCGCCCTCGAGGGCCGCTTTCAGGGTCGGTGGCACGCGCACGGATTCGAAGAGCCCCAGCACCGCGACGGGGTCCGTCGGGCTGATCAGGGCCCCGAACACCAACGCCCACACGAACGGAAGGGGGTGCCCTGCCAAGCTGGCCACAAGCCAGATGCCCCCAGCGACGAGCGCGGTCGAGAGCACCGTGCCCACCGTTGCCATGGCGCTGACCGTGCGCCACCGACACCGGAGCGCAGGAATGTCCACATGCAGCGCGCCGGCAAACAGCAGGAAGCTGAGCATGCCGTGCATCAACAACTCGTGGAAGTCGATGCGCACCAACACGCCCACGACCGCGGCGTCGACCTCCGCCGCCGGTAGCACCGTCTCGGCCAGCAGCAGCATGGTTCCGACACCGAGACCGATGAGCACGAGGCCGATTGTTGGCGGCGCCTTCAGGTACCGGTGATTCAGGTAGCCGAACAGCGCCGAGAGGCCGACCAAGACGGCGGCAATCTCAAAGATGCTCAGAGGGCCGCCCGCCATCCGGAATCTCCTAGTCGTCGCTCGCAGCGGAGCAACATTGGCTACCCTACACTTCGCAACATGGGGAGGTAGTGATGAAGCTCAAGGATCGAGTGTGCGTCGTGGTCGGTGCCGGGCAGACGCCTGGCGAAACCATCGGCAATGGCCGCGCCGTGGCGGTCACCTACGCCCGTGAGGGCGCGACGGTGGTATTGGTGGACTGCATCGAGGAGCGCCTCGCCGAGACCGAAGCGATGATTGCGAAGGAGGGGGGCAATGCCATCTCCTTCGTCGCCGATGTACGGGCCGAAGCTGGCTGCAAGTCCATCAGCGGCCACGCCGTGGAGCGATTCGGTCGCATCGACATCCTCCACTACAACGTCGGCAAGAGTCAGGGCGATGGCGAGGTGGCGGACCTTGCCGTCGAAAACTGGTCCGACATCATGAATCTCAACCTCACCGGCTACTTCCTCACCTGCAAGCACGCGCTTCCGGTCATGCGCGCCCAGCGCTCCGGCGTCGTCATCGGCATCTCGTCCATGGCCGCCCACGGCGCCCACGGCAACATGACCTACGGCGTGTCGAAATCCGGCATGAACTCCCTCACCAAATCCATGGCCATCGACAACGCCCGCTACGGCATCCGCGTCAACGCCATCATGCCGGGCCTCATGGACACCCCCATGGCCATCGAACGCCGCGCCAGTGAACAGAACCGCTCCCGCGAGGAAATCCGCGCCGAACGCGCCCGCCAGGTTCCGCTCCTGCGGCAACAGGGCACCGGCTGGGACGTCGCCAACGCCGCCCTGTTCCTCGCCTCGGACGACGCCGGCTACATCACCGGCATCTGCCTGCCGGTTGACGGGGGGCTCTCGGCACGGGGCTGACGGAAGGCACAGTATCCGGGTCGATGCGATCGCGATCGCTGGGTCACGCCAACGATTGGGCGAGCATGTAGCGATTGCGGTCAGGGTCGGTGAAGGTCGCGAGTCTGACCATGCCGGGAATCTCCACCGTGTCGCCCTCGAACGACACGCCCTTGGCCTCGAGTTCGCTGCGAGCCGCGTCGACGTCGCGAACTCCGAACACCGGCGTCGTTCCCGGCCCGAGCGCGTCTCCGTCCTGGTTGAGGCCAATGCTGACGCCCTCCGCAGGCGTGGCTACCTCGGCCCAGCCGGCCTCCGGGGCCCGAAACAGCTCCGCGAAGCCGAGCTTGTCCGTGAACCATGCCAGTGAGGCATCGAGGTCCTTCACGGGGGTGGACAGGGTTATTGTGCCGTCGTAGTCGGGCATGCTTGCTCCTAGCTTTGAGTCCGCGCGGGTTGCGCGGATGCAAGTGGGCCGCGCTGTGGCGGCGTTGGGGACGCTCGTGACGCGTCTCGTCAGGCTGCGTTGTCTTCGAGCACCATGGCCGCGCCCTTCTCGCCGATCATGATGGCGGGGGCGTTGGTGTTGCCGGAGACGAGGGTCGGCATGATGGAGGCGTCGGCGACGCGCAGGCCCTGTACGCCGTGCACGCGCAGGCGATCATCCACCACGGCCATGGGGTCGCTGCCCATCTTGCAGGTGCCGATGGGGTGGAAGACGGTGGAGCCGGTGCGGCGGCAGAAGTCGAGGATTTCGTCGTCGGATTGCACGCTATCGCCGGGGTAGAGCTCGTGGTCGGCGTATGCGGCGAGGGACGGGGCGTCACCCACTTGGCGGGCGATCTTCATTCCCTCGATGAGGGCGGCGCGGTCGATGGCGTCGTCGAGGAAGTTGGGGCGGATGGCCGGCTGCACGTTCGGGTCCGCGCTTTGGATGTGGATGGAGCCGGTGCTTTCGGGGCGAAGCTGGCACACCGAGCAGGTCATGCCCGGTTCCTTTTCGAGCGACCCGCGCTTGCGGCCGCGCGCGTAGCTCGCGTGGGCGAAGTGGAACTGCACGTCGGGCGTCTCGAGTTCCGAGCGGGTGCGGACGAAGCCGTGGGCGATGCCGGCGGTGTAGGTGAAGGCGCCTCTCCTTGCGAGGCCGTACTTCAGGGCTTCGAAGACGATGCGGGCGCCGCGGGTTTGCTCGTTCAAGGTGGTGGTGCCCTTGACGCGCCAGGCGACGGAGCTTGAGTAGTGGTCGCGGTAGTTCTCGCCGACGCCGGGCAGGTTGTGCGCCACGTCGATGCCGAGACCGCGCAGTCGCTCGGCTTCGCCGATGCCGGAGAGTTCAAGAAGCTGTGGCGATTGCACGGCGCCGGCAGCAAGGATCACCTCGCGGTTTGCCGTCGCCTCGATGGCAGCGCCGCCGCCTTGGGAATAGCGCACGCCCGTGGCGCGACCGTCTTCGGTGAGCACGCACTCGGCCATCGCCCGGGTGGCGATGGTGAGGTTGGAACGGCTGCGGGCGGGGTCGAGAAAGGCGCGCGCGCTCGAGAAGCGGCGGCCGTTGCGTTGCGTGACCTGATAGATACCGAATCCCTCTTGCGAGGCACCGTTGTAGTCGGGATTGGCGGGGTAGCCGATCTCTGTCCCGGCGTCGACGAAGGCATTGAGGAGGGGATGGTTCTCCACCATGTCCGCGACGTTGAGTTCGCCGCCGCTGCCGCGATAGTCGTCGTCGCCGCGTTCGCAGTTCTCCGAGCGCTTGAAGAAGGGCAGCACCTCGTCGTAGGACCAGCCGCGGTTGCCGAGCTGCGCCCAGGTGTCGTAGTCAAGCGCCTGGCCGCGCACGTAGAGCATGCCGTTGATGGAACTCGAGCCGCCCAGCACCTTGCCTCGGGGGATGGGGATGCGGCGGTTGTGCGTGCCTTCTTCCGGCTCGGTGTCGAAGCACCAGTTGACGCTGGGCCGCTCGATCATCTTCCAGAAGCCCACCGGGATGTGGATGAGGGGGCTCCAGTCGCGACCGCCGGCTTCGAGGAGGAGGACGGAATTGCCGGGGTCGGCGCTCAGGCGATTGGCAAGGACGCAGCCAGCGGAACCGGCGCCGACGATGATGTAGTCAAAGTTGGCCATAGCGGCTTGCTCTCCTAGGAGCTTGCACCGTAGAAATGGCGCGATAGCGTCATTCTACGGTGCAAGGTCTTGGGTAGGTGGGGGATGGGTCAGACTCCGAGCGCTAGCGAGGGGTTTGGCGGCGCTGTCGGTGACTGCTGCGGGGATTTTTGAAGGGCAACAGGCCCTCCCTCCAGAGAGGCCCGCGGGCCCCTCGGAGGTTCGCGTGGTTCGCTTCAGCGGGACGCGGGATTGCGCAGCACGCGGCCGGAGCGCTCGCCGGTATGCGTGTCGTTCTCGAGGATCACGCTGCCGTTGCAGATGGTTGCCTCGTAGCCCATCGCCTTCTGGATCAGCCTTGGAGCACCGTCCGGGAAGTCATGCACCAACACCGGCTGGCGTTCCGCCACCCGGTCGATGTCGATGACGTTCACGTCCGCCTTCATGCCGGGCCTCAAGGCACCGCGGTCCTTGAAGCCGATCACCCGTGCCGAGGCGCTGGTCATGCGGCGCACGGCTTCCTGAATGGTGAAGAGGTCGTTCTCTCGATGCCAGTGCGCCAGCAGGAAGCTGGTCCAGCCGGAATCCATGATCTGGCTGACGTGGGCGCCGGCGTCGCCGATCCCGGGCAGAACCCAGTCGGTCGTCAGGAACCCCTTCAGCGTCTCCAGGTTGTGGTTGAAGAAGCGCACGTGGAAGAGCGCCTTGCCGTCGGTCTCCAGCATCTTGTCGAGCCAAAGCTCCACCGGATGCCGGCCCGCAGCCTTGGCCTGACTGTAAAGGCTTTCGCTCGCGCCCTGGGCATACTTCGGACGCTCCTCGTCGCCGAGCCAGTAGAAGTTCTTCGCCGCCTCTTCCACCTGCGGGTGCTTCTTTGCGTCCTCGATCAGCTTGGCGCGTTCGTCCTCGTCCTGGATGAGCGCCAGTCGGCCCTCGAAATCGAGCTTGCGCAGCTTGCCCCAGGCCGGGGTGGTGAAGGCGATGCCGGTGGTGAGGCCGGACAGGAAGCCGCCGCTTCTCGGCAGGGTGAGGGCGTTCACGTCGAGCCCTTCGGACTGCATGGCGGCGATGGCGCTGTCGTAGCCGGTGCCGGTTCCGTCAGGCCCCGGGTTGTAGGGGGCGCTGAACAGGATGCGGGTGCCGGCCGCCCGCACCTGATTGGTGAGGATGGCCATTTCCTCGTCGAGCTTGCTGTAGTTGAGCACGCTCTGGAGGATGCCGCCGTTCTGACCCACGGCGCGGGAGATGGCGACGAGTTCCTCTTCCTGGGCGAATGTGCCCGGAATGGAACGACCGTCCGGCAATACGTGGCCCGGCAGGCGGTTGGTGGAGAACCCGACTGCGCCCTCCTTCACGGACTGTCCGACGAGTTCGGCGATCTGGCGAATCTCGTCTTCGCTGGCGTCCTCCTCGATGGCGCGCTCGCCCATGACGTAGAAACGCGATGCGCAGTGGCCGACGAGGCCCGTGATGTTGATGGCGGGGTCCAGCTTCTCGATGGAGTCGAGGTATTGCCCGTAGGACTCCCAGTCCCACGGCAGGCCGGTGAGGATGGCGTTCTTGGGGATGTCCTCGACGGTTTCCATCATTCCGGCCAGGAACTCGCGGTCCGCCGGCTTGCAGGGCGCGAAAGTCACGCCGCAGTTGCCGAACAGGGCCGTCGTCACCCCATGCCAGGAAACCGGCGTCAGCAACGGGTCCCATCCTGCTTGCGCGTCGAAGTGGGTGTGCAGATCGACGAAGCCGGGCGTGACGGTTGCGCCGGCGGCGTCGATTTCGCGTGCCGCACTGCCGTCCACCTTGCCGACCGCAGCGATGGTGTCGCCGTCGATGGCGACGTCGCCGTGAAACGGTTCCGCTCCGGTGCCGTCGACGATGCGTCCGCCGCGAACGATGAGATCGTGTGCCATTGGGTGTCTCCTCCTCTCAAGCGGCCAATCATGCGCCGATTGCACGGAGGTTGCCACTACCCGTCGGGGCGACCCTTGTGGTCGCCCGTGTTCGTGTGACGTGCGGCGTTGGGTACGCCAACACGGGCGACCACAAGGGTCGCCCCTACGAATTGGATGTGGCACGCCCGACAGGATTCGAACCTGTGGCCTTTGGCTCCGGAGGCCAACGCTCTATCCAACTGAGCTACGGGCGCGTGGCAAGGGCGAATCATGCGGCATTGCGGCCCGCCACTCAACGTGACAATGTCGGGGTGGTGTCTCACGTTGACCTTTCCGGCTTTAGCGGATGGGCGCTGCCGCCCTGGAGGGAGGGCGTCCCGCCCTCCATCGCGCCGCGAGGCGCGCAGTACATTCGATGCACCGGAAAGATGCGCGCCCTTGCGGGCGCGGTGGAGGGCGGGACGCCCTCCCTCCGGAGTACCGCGTCGGGAGTGGCGTGATGACGGTAGCGAGCTTGAAGGAGGTTGCGATGGCGGAAGTTTCGGCACATGCCAGAGAAGCGGCGGTGGCCATTGAGGCGACGGATGCGACGCTTGGTGCGGTGGTTCGCGGGGTGCGTCTCGCGGCGATGACGGACGACGAGTGGAACGCGATTCACGCCGCGTTTTTGGACAGAGGCGTGCTGGTCTTCCCCGGCCAGTTTCTGACCGATGCCGAGCAGATGGATTTCGGCCGCCGGTTTGGTGAACTGATGATCGAGTCGCAGCCGTTCAGCAACGAACGGGCGGACGGCAGTCTGCGTGGCAGGGAAGATCCCGTCATGCAGCTCTTTCGCGGCAACGAGAGCTGGCATACAGACAGCTCCTTTCAGCCGGTGTCCGCCAAGGCGTCCATTCTGTCCGCCCGCAAAGTGCCGGCCACAGGCGGTGAGACGGAGTGGGCGGACATGCGTGCCGCATACGAGGCACTCGATGACGGAACGCGCGAGCGCATCGCTTCGCTGTGCGCCCACCACTCGCTGTACTACTCGCAGCAGCGCATCGGTGCGGCGGGGGATGTCACCGCCAAGGGGCTTGCGGAACTTCATGGCACGGCGCGGCCCGGGTCCGCAGCGGGCGAGGACGATGGCGGCGCATCGATGCCGGGCTATAGGCAGGAGCAGGTGGTGCCGCTGCGCCCATTGGTGAAGGTGCATCCGGAAACCGGGCGTCCGGCGCTTTACATCGGCCGCCACGCCCACGACATTCCAGGGCTCTCGGAGGAGGAGTCGCGATTGCTGCTTGAGGAACTCGTGGAGTTCGGTTGCCAGCCGCCACGCGTGTACGGCCACCATTGGCAGGTGGGCGATGTGGTCATCTGGGACAACCGCCGCGTACTCCACCGCGCCCGCCCCTGGCCGCCCAGCGAGGCAAGGGCGATGCATCACACGCGCGTTGCGGGGGACCCTGCCACGGAGACGGCCCTGAACGTCCATTGAAGCTCCCACCCCGGCGGGGATGCCGAGTCGCTGACCAGCGAGGAACGGGCTTGAAGGGCCTCGGAGGGAAGGCATCCTGCCTTCCCTAGCGCCGACAGGCGCTCTTCCACCTGCCACAATGAAGCAGGTGCGCTGGCGCGCACCGGAAGGCAGAGTGCCTTCCCTCCGAGGCCCTCACTTCCAGTTAAATCGTAAAAGAAGCAAGCTGTTACGCGTTTGTTCCCTGCAAGAAGCTTTGCCTTCGTAGGGGCGTGGTCAGGCCGCCGTGATAGGATGCGCCGCTTTTCGCTCCGGATTTCCCTTGGCTGCCCACGACATCGCCCGCACGCTTCGCGCCCGCGATTTCCGCTGGCTGTGGGCTGGCAACGTCGCCTCCTCGTTTGCCATGAACATGCAAATGGTGGCGCGTGGGTGGCTGGTGTATGCGCTCACTTCCTCGGCGCTGGACCTCGCGTGGGTAGCCATGTCGTTCATGGTGCCGCAGATACTGCTCTCGCTCTGGGGCGGGGTGGTGGCGGATCGGCTGCCGAAACGGTCGATCCTGGTGGGCGCGCAGATGCTGAACTGCATCGCCACCGTGTTGATGGGCATCATCATCCTCACGGGTCGGGTGGAGTTCTGGGACTTCATCTGGTTCGGTGCCTTCAACGGCGCGGTGCTGGCGCTGTCGATCCCGGCGCGCAACGCCTTCGTGCCAGACCTCGTGCCGGATCAATACATCATTCCGGCGATGGCGCTCAACACGACGGGGATGAACTTCGCCCGCATCATCGCGCCGGCGCTGGCGGGAATACTCATCGCCGTGATCGCCGCCGGGGACACCACCAGCACCTTTGGCGTCGGCATCGTGTACATGATCATTGCCGTCTTGTACTTCGGCTCGGCGGCGACGCTGCTGGTGGTGTCGAAGCCCGGCGAGCCGCACGCGGACCATCACGCCGCCGGGCACGTCTCGGAGATGATCGCTGGCCTGCGCTACGTGATCCACAGCGGGCCGTTGCTGGCGCTGATCCTGCTCTCCATCGTGCCGTTCCTGTTCGGAATGCCGCTCAACACGCTGATGCCGGCGTTTGTGGAGGACGTCCTGGGCGGCGGGCCGGACGACCTTGGCTTCCTGCTCTCCGCGATGGGTGGCGGCGCGATCCTGGGCTCGCTCATGCTGGCGGCGGCTGGCGACTTCGACCACAAGGGCGCCTGGGTGATCGGCACATGCTTCGCCTGGGCGCTGGCCACCGTCGCATTTGGCTTCGCCAGTGGATTCGCCTTCGCCGCCGTGGCTGCGGCAGCCTATGGCTGGCTTTCGTCATGGAACATGTCGCTCAACCGGGGACTCCTGCAGACCTGCACCGAGCCGCAAATGCGCGGCAGGGTGATGAGCATCGACATGATGTCCCACGGCCTGATGCCGCTCGGCGTCATTCCCATCAGCTTGGTGGCGGAGTGGCAAGGGGTGGCAGCGGCCTTGGTCGTCAGTGGCCTGATCTTCATGGTGCTGATCGCGATATTGCTGGCGCTTTCGCCCGCAGTGAAGACGATGAACCGCGAGTTGGTGGCCGCCGGCTAGCGCCGCCAAACCCCTCGCTACGCTCGGCGTCTGGCCCCAGCCCCCACCTCCCTATGACCTCGCGCCGCAGAAAGCCCCTTTAGTGGCTTTCTACGGCGCAAGCTCCTAGCCCGGATTGTTCATGAATGCGCGTAGCGAGGGCGACGAGACGCCGCTGTGGCTGGACGCGCACG
>JAPPDJ010000084.1:0-15775 GCA_028824555.1 Gammaproteobacteria bacterium
CGCCCGACTCGTACATCTCGGTGATGATGTCGCAACCGCCGACGAGTTCGCCGTCAACGTAGAGCTGCGGGAACGTGGGCCAATCCGAAAACTCCGGCAGCGTCGCCCGGATGTCGGGGTTGCTCAGCACATCCACATAGGCAAAACGCTGGCCACATGCCATCAGGCACTGCACGGTCTGCGCCGAAAAGCCGCACTGGGGCGCCTGCGGCGAACCCTTCATGTAAAGGATGATCGGGTTGTCCTGAATCTGCGACCGGATCGTGTCGATGGTCTCGTTGCTCATTGCGTCTCCTCGCGCGCCGCCGCTTGCATTGGCCTTGGGTCGTTTGCATTGTAGCGCGGATGAACCGAAGCAACCCCGGCCACGTCAAGGCGCTCGCCGACGGCATCGACCGGCGCGGCACCTCGAGCAGCAAGTGGGAGAAGTACGCCGGCCGGGACATCCTGCCGTTCTGGGTCGCGGACATGGACCTTCCTACCGCCCCGTTCGTCATCGAGGCCGTGGCGGCCCGCCTCGCCCATCCCGTGCTCGGCTACACCACCACGCCCGAAGACGCCATAGCTGCCTTCCAAGGCTGGGTGGCGCGCCATTGCGGCTGGCAGGTGCATCGCGACTGGCTGGTTTGGCTGCCGGGAGTCGTGCCCGGCTTCAACGTCGCCGCACGCGCTTTCGGCGGGTCCCGCGTGGTGGTGCCGACCCCCGTGTACCCACCGTTCCTGCGCGTTGCCGCCAACGCTGGCCTTGCCGAAACCCGTTCCCCGCTGGCGCGGCAGACGGGCCGCTGGGAGATGGACTTCGACCACCTATGCGCGGCACTCGACGCTAGCTCGGCACTCATGCTCTGCAATCCCCACAACCCCACCGGGCGCATCTACGGGCAGGACGAACTCGAACGTGTCGCCGAGCTGGTGCTCTCGAGCGGCGCCCTCTTGGTGAGCGACGAGATCCATTGCGGCATCTTGCTGGCAAAGGAGCGGCGGCACCGGTCGGTCGCCGGTCTCGACCCGGAACTCGCACGGCGGTCGATAACCCTCCATGCCCCCACCAAGGCCTACAACATGCCGGGCCTCGGCGTCGCCGTTGCCGTGATTCCCGACCCTGAACTCCGCGCCCGTTACGAGAGCGCGATGCACGGCTTCGTTGCCGGCGTGTCGCCGCTTGCCTATGCGGCGGCGACCGCAGCATGGAACGACCAATCCGACTGGCTGGCCTCCGTCAACGCCTATCTGGCCGGCAATGCCCGCACGGTGGAAGACGCCGTGCGCGCCTTGGGCCTCGAAGTCACGCCCGTGGAAGCCACGTGCCTTGCCTGGATCGACGCGACGGCACTAGGACACGATTCACCCGCCACCTGGCTCGAAGGCCACGGCATCGGCCTTTCGCCGGGCGAGGACTTCGGCGCGCCAGGCTTCGCCCGCTTCAACTTCGGCTGCGGCGAGGCAATGCTCGCGGAGGGCCTGCGCCGCCTAAACGAAGCGCTTCAACGTACGTCCAGTTAAGCAAGACGGCCCTGGTCGAAGGGGCGACCGCCACCCAAACCGAAACCTGCTATGCTCGCCCGTTGTTCCGGGCAGCCCTCCATCGCTGCCCGGTTTCTTTTTTAAGGCAGTTTCCTGGCGCGCAAGGGCACCGGGACAGGGAGGAAAGGGGGAAGGAAGCCGATGACGTCCATCATGCCAACCTACGGGCGCCTGCCCGTGTCTTTCGTGCGCGGTGAAGGCAGCCACGTCTATGACGAAGCCGGCAAGGCCTATCTTGACGGCCTCACCGGCATCGCCGTCTGCGGCCTGGGCCATGCCCATCCGGCGGTGGCTAAGGCGCTGAGCGAACAGGCGAACACCTTGCTGCATACCTCCAACCTCTACCTCATCGGCCCGCAGGAACGCCTCGCCACGCGCCTCACTGAACTCTCCGGTATGGACAACGTGTTCTTCTGCAACTCCGGTGCCGAGGCCAATGAGGCGGCGCTGAAGATCGCGCGCCTGCACGGCCACAATCGCGGCATCGAGGCGCCGGATGTGATCGTCATGGACAGCAGCTTCCACGGCCGCACCATGGCGACGCTCACCGCCACCGGCAACCGCAAGGTGCAGGCGGGGTTCGAGCCGCTGCTTTCCGGATTCGTGCGGGCACCGTTCAACGATGTCGCGTCGGTGCGCCAGATCGCCGCCAACAACAAGAACGTGGTTGCGGTGTTCGTCGAGCCGGTGCTCGGCGAGGGCGGCATCCAGATTCCCTCGGGCGACTATCTCGACAGGTTGCGCGAAGTGTGCGACGCCAACGACTGGCTGCTCATGCTCGACGAAGTGCAGACCGGCAACGGCCGCACCGGCAAGCTGTTCGCGTTCCAGCACGGCAATCTGAAGCCGGATGTCATCACCACGGCCAAGGGACTCGGCAACGGCATGCCCATCGGCGCCTGCATTGCCCGTGGCGCGGCGGCCGACGTGCTGGTAGCGGGCACGCACGGCTCCACCTTCGGCGGCAACTTCCTCGCCTGCGCTGCGGCCAATGCGGTGCTTGACGAACTCACCGAAGGCGGCGTAATCGAACGAGCGGCGGAACTCGGCGAGCGCATGGTGGCGGCATTCCGCAAGCGCCTGGCCGGCAACAACCGCGTGCGGGAAATCCGCGGCAAAGGCTTGATGCTCGGCGTGGAACTGAACGAGCCGTGTCCGACGCTGGTGGCCGATGCCTTGGAGGCTGGCCTCCTCATCAACGTGGCGGTGGACAATGTCGTCCGCCTGCTGCCGCCGTTGAACATGAGCGATGCCGAGGCGGACCAGATGGTGGCCATGGTGGCGGACCTCATCGACGCGCTCGACTGACCGGAGCTTCGAGTCATGGCAGTGCGCCATTTCCTCACGCTGCCGGACTGCACCGCCCAGGAACTGGCGGGGCTCGTGGCACGGGCGGCGGAACTCAAGCGCATGAACCGCGACGGGCTCGCGCATCGCCCCCTCGCTGGCAAAACGCTGGCGATGGTGTTCCAGCTCAACTCCACGCGCACGCGGGTGGCGTTTGAGACCGGCATGTACCAACTCGGCGGGCACGCGCTGTTCCTTGGCCGGGCAGATACCCAGCTCGGGCGCGGAGAGCCGGTGGAGGACACGGCGCGGGTGCTGTCACAGATGGTGGACGCGGTGATGGTGCGCACGCTCGCGCACGAAGAGGTGGAGCGCATCGCCGCGGCATCGAGCGTGCCGGTAATCAACGGCATGACGAACCGGTTCCACCCTTGCCAGCTCCTAGCGGATGTGCAGACCTTCAACGAGTTTCGGGGCTCGATCCAAGGCGCCACCGTCGCCTTCGTCGGCGACGGCTACAACATGTGCAACTCCTACATTCGCGCATCGAAACTGTTCGACTTCCACCTCCGCATCGCCGCGCCCGAGGGGCACGAGCCGGATGCGAGGCTGCTGGCGGAGTCCAACGTAGCGGAACTGGCGCCGTCGCCCCGCGATGCGGTCGTGGGGGCTGACTTGGTGGTGACCGATGTGTGGTCTTCCCTTGGCCACGACGCCGAGGCTGAGGCCCGTCGCCGTGCCTTTGCTGGCTATCAGGTAACGCCGGCGCTGCTCGACTGCGCCACCAAGGACGCCCTGTTCATGCATTGCCTGCCGGCGCATCGCGGCGAGGAGATCAGCGAGCACCTGCTTGACGATCCGCGCTCGGTGGCATGGGTCGAAGCGGGCAACCGCCTCCACTCGCAGAAGGCCCTGCTCGAATTCCTGCTCCTGCCTTCCTGACGGCGGCCCCGGACGACGGGTGCACTCTTCGTCAGGTTCCGAATCGATAGCGAACCTTCAGCAGCAGCCCCTCCTCGTCGGGCGTGCCGAAGCTGTTGTCGAACAGGCGCGTGAATCGTTGTCGCCCGACGCCGTCCGGCAGGCTGCCCGTGCGGTTGTACACGATGAAGAGGTCCGACAGGGGCGCGATCTGCCAGCGGTAGCGCAGTTGCAGAACGACGTCGCTGATGGCGAAGGTGTCGGGCTCCAGCTCCGGTGCGCGCTGCACCTGGTCTAGCCATGTCTCCCCATCTACGGAAAAGCGTTCGCTCTCGAACGCCTTCACCGCCGCCCATTGAATCTGCACTTGCAGGTGCTGCCTGGCCGTGAAATACGCTTCCGCGCCCATCGATGTGAACCAGTGCTCCGAGGCGAACGAGGTCAGGTTGGCGCCGCCCTGCCACACCAGCCAGCTTTCGCGACTCTCGTAGCCGGTGGACAGTCGCAGCCGTATGCGATCGAGCGGGCTGTAGGTTAGGAACACTTCGGCTTCGCGGGACGTGCCGCCGAGCGACTCCCGTCCGAGATCGAGGCCAATGCCGGCGTTGAACTTGCCGTCCGGCGCGCTGTCCCAGTTTGCCAACACATCCCACGCCCGTCCGAGCCGGAACGTGCCGTTGCCGCGGCTCGCGCGGTCGTCCCAGTGCGACGGGTTGTACTCGAGTTCCACGCTGATGCGGGTGTTGTTCTTGAAGCCCCAGCCGTAGTGCAGTTCTGCTACCCCCTCCACCAATTGCCCGGCACCGTTGACGTCCGCATGGAAGTAGGCCCAGCCTTCGATGTCGCGGATGCGGTCGTAGTCCTGCCGCCGGCGCCAGAACTCGTAGAAGACCCGCGTGTAGTCGTTGCGCCACAGATAGCCCAAGTCGTTGAGGTCGAGACCGTCGTCGAAGCTCGCAATGTGGAAGAAGTGCTGATCGCCCGTGCGCGGCACGTTGACGACGTCGAGCATTCCGCCCCAGCCCGCCTCCCCGTCCACGTCGCTGCCGAGCACTTGCGCTTCGACGCTCCAGTCCCCCGAAGGCGTGCGGTAGTTGGCGTCGACGGCTTGGGTAATCGCCCGTCGCTCGGGATGTTGCGCCAGCGTGCCGAGCCAGCCAATTGCCTTGCGGGCGCCAGCGGATGTGTCCTCGTATTGGTAGCGCAGCACGCCGAAGTCGCGCCCTCGCGCGGTGACATTGCCATTGCCATCGGCCCGGCGGAGCTCTGTGTCGTCTTCCGCCACGAACATCGTCCCATAGCGGGAACGGCCGGCCTGCCCCACCGTCTTGGCGGCGATTCGCAAATCCACTGGACGGGTCAAGTCGTGGCCTTCGACCCGCTCGTCACCGAGGTCTGGCCAACCGCGCCGGGATCCGACCGAGGCCCCCATGCGCCGCGTGTGCAGCGGGCTCGCCCCGGCGGCATAGCCGTACTCGCCGGTGCTGAAGATGTCCTGGTTCTCCTGAAAGAAGAGCCGCTTCTCCGGGAAGAAGGTCTCGTAGGCGGAAAGGTTCACCACCACGTTGTCGGCTTCGACCTGACCGAAATCGGGGTTGATTCCGGCGCTCAGAAAGAAGGCCGACGACGGTCGCCAGAATACGTCCACGCCGGCATCCGTGGCCCCGGTTCCCCGCACGAGGTCGTCGCTTACCGCGGCATACGGGAACACGCTGACCTCCTGGCGCGGCGCGACCCCAGCCAGAGTCAGGGGCTGGAACAAGGAGATGAACTGCGGCTCGGTATCCGGCAGCGCCGGCCACGACCAAACCTCGTTGAGGTGCGGCACGAACCGGGCAATCTCGATGGCGATGCGTCGCTCGCCGTCGCCGGCCGGCATGTTCATCATCGACCAGGGCAGGAACATCTCCACCGTCCAGCCGTCGTCCGTTCGCTGGGTTCGGGCGTCCCAGGGCCCGTCCCAGTCGCTTCCGAAGCGCCGCTCCGGCATGAGAGTGCCGTCCATCAGCGAGTCGCCCAGCTTGACGCGGAACCAATAGCCGTAGAGCCCCGCCCCGGACGAATCCACCACGATCTGGTAGGCATCGGCGTACTCGAAGGAGTCGCGCCCGGAAAGCGGCCCCATGAGCGTGTCGGCAGGCTGCTCGTTCCAGGCCGCCACGTACATCCCCCGCTGGGTGTACAACAGGAACGTCTGCGTTCGATACCTCGCTCGGCGCCGGACGTCCGGGGTGGTGACCAGCATGTGATCGTAGGCCGGCACCCGGCTCCAGATGCCCTCGTCGAGCCGGCCGTCGATGGTGATGCCGACGGATGCATGGTCGTGGCGCGGCGGCACGATGGCCTGCTTCGTGGCGTCGGCGCCTCCAGCGGGATTCAGCGGCCCGCCGACGGCCGACGACGCCGGCCCATCAGCAAACGCAACTGCACCGGCAACGAATAGGGCCAGAGCACCGGCAGCACGCAACGTGCTCCCCAACCTCGCGATGGATGCGGCGGGCATCGATGGACCCAAGAAGGATGCAGGGCGCGGGATTGTCTGTCACGGCGCCAGCCGGCCGCAACCGGCGCGCCCTGACCGGCGCGTTGGCAGTTCGCTACCCGAACTGCCGGGCTTCGTGCTCGCATTCGCTCGCGGCTACGGCTAAGAGCCAGCACCGGCTTTTGCGGCGCGGCCTTCACGCCGTCGTCGCGGACCATTTCCGCGAACGCCGCGCGGTGATGCGTATGCAGGTGTCGCCAAGGGGCGTGTCCCGGTACTGCGGATACTTGACCCGGAACGCTGCGGCAACGTCGGCCGGCATCGCCACCACGTCGGCCGCGCCATCGACCCGCACCCAGCGGAGCCTGGACCAGTTCTCGTCATACTGATCCACCAGGAGCGAAACGCGCCCGTTCGCCTCGATGTTGCGCACGCGCTTGAGCTTCGCACCACCTTTCGGCTTGCCGTCGATCGGAATCCAGATCACCTCGCCCACTTCGCAGAACACCACCGCCACTACATGGGGCACGTCCCCAGCACTCGTCGCCAAGTGCCCAACCGGCCAACTCACCGCCCACGTCGGCAATGCCATATCGCGCAACTCCACGCCCAGTCACGCGAAGTGTGGCCCTTACCCCACCCTCCCAACAACCTGCCCCGAGCCTTGAACAGGCATGTTCGTCGTAAGTGACATGCCCGTCCCCTACTGCCCACCCATGTTCCTCCCGCATCAGGCGCCCAATCGTGCGCCACCCTGATAGGCTTGGCACTAGGTTGCCGTGAGGGATGGGCTGTTGGCGGAAGGGGCCGTGCAGGCTGGTTCGCGGGCGCCGCTGGATCGCGGGGCGCTGTTGCAGCTTCTTGGGTTGGGGCTCGCCGGGGTGGTCGGTCTCGGCGCCTTGCTGGCGGTGCTGGCGCTGTGGACCGGGAGCGGTGCGGCCGATGGGGTCGATGCGGCTACCGGCACGGTCACGCTTGCGTTGTCCGAAGAGCCGCCGCAGCTCGATGCCACGCGCACCACCGATCAGGTCAGCGGTCGCATCCTTGGGCACGTCATGGAGGGGCTCTTGCGCTACGACGCCCGCAACCGACTCGTTCCAGGCGTTGCCGAAAGCTGGGAGATCGGCGAAACGTCCGCCAGCTTCCGACTCCGTGCCGATGCAGTGTGGAGCAACGGCGAACCCATCACGGCACACGACTTCATCTTCGCCTGGCGCAAGGCGCTTGATCCCGCCAATGCCTCGCAGTACGCCTTCATCCTGTACCCCTTGAAGAACGGCGAGGCCATCAACCGCGGCCAACTGCCGCCCTCCGCGCTTGCGGCTCGCGCCGATGGCGACCGAACCTTGGTGGTGGAACTCGAACGCCCAGTGCCCTACTTCGCGAAGCTGCTCGCCTTCCCCACCTACTTCCCCATCAACGAAACGTTCTATCGTTCCCGCGAAGGCCGCTACGCCGCCGATGCCGAGGACCTCCTCTACAACGGCCCCTTCACCATCGCCCGTTGGGTGCATGGCGCATCGGTGCGGCTCGAGAAGAACCAGCGCTACTGGAACGCTGATGCCATTCGCCTGAACGCCATCGACTACGCCTACATCACCTCCGACGCCAACGCCTCCCTCAACTTCTACAAGGACGGCAAGATCGCCATGACGGGGCTGAACTCGGAGAACCTCCGCGACGCCCTGCAAAACCGCTGGAACATTCGCCGCTTCACCGACGGCTCGGTGTTCTTCATGGAGTTCAACTACCGCGAAGGCCGCCTCACCCGCAACTGGCACCTGCGCCGCGCGATGCAGCTCGTAAACGATCCGGCGGAGCTCGTGTACAAAGTCATCAAGGTGCCGGGGAACCTACCGGGCGCATCCCTCTTCCCGGTCTGGCTCAAGGGCGTGCGCGGCTACTTCCGGCAGGAATACCCGGCCCCCACCACGCGCGTCAACGAAGCCGAGGCGCGACGACATCTGCAACTTGCCAAGGAGCAACTCGGCCTCACCGAGATGCCGCCACTGGTGATGCTCACCGGCGACTCCGACAGCGCCAACAAGCAAAGCGAGTACTACCAGAACGTGTTCAAGCGCCGGCTCGGCCTCGACATCAAGATCGACCGACAGATCTTCAAGCAGCGCCTCGCCAAGATGACCTCCGGCGAGTTTGACATCGTCATGGCCGGGTGGGGCCCCGACTACGACGATCCCATGACCTTCGGCGACCTTTTCGCCTCCTGGAACGAGAACAACCGCGGCCGCTACGCCAACGCCGAACTCGATGCCGCGGTGGATACCGCTCGCTCGAGCATGGACCCGAAGGTGCGCATGGACGCCATGGCCGAAGTGCAGCGCATCCTGCACGAGGACGCGGTGGTGCTGGTCAACTACGAGCGCGGCAGCGTTTACGTGGCCAATCCGCAGCTCAAGGGAGTGGTGCGGCGTGCCGTCGGCACCGACCCGGATTTCACGCATGCCTGGATCGAAGCGCCGGGCCAGCCGAGCGATCTGGCAGCTACGGAACATCCGTCGGCGGAAGCGGAAGGGCACGCAGGTGGGTAAGGAAGGGCCTTCGGAGGGAAGGCATCCTGCCTTCCCTGGCGTGCGTCAGCGCGCCTGCCTCGTCGCGGGCGCTTGGAAAGCGCGCCCATCGGCGCGCAGGGAAGGCAGGATGCCTTCCCTCCAAGGCCCCTCATTCTCAAGCGGCAACGCGTCGATGGGTGCGCCCCTCTCGTCGATACTTGCCGCCATTGAGGTGCGCGCCTGATGGGACGCTACATCCTCCGTCGCCTCGTGCAAGGTGTCATCACGGTCTGGTTCATCGCCACCGCCACCTTCTTCGCCATGCACAACGTGCCAGGCGACCCATTGCAGAGCGACAAGGCGGTCTCGGCAGAGATTCGGGCCAACCTCGAAGCTCGCTATGGCCTCGACAAGCCCTTGATGGAGCAGTACTTCATCTATCTCGCCAACATGGCTCAAGGCGACTTCGGCATCTCCTTCACCCAGCAGAACCGCGAGGTGAACGACATCATCGCCGAGCATTTCCGCATATCTGCGGCCCTGGGCATCCTCGCCATCGCCTTCGCAGCACTCGGGGGCATCCTCTGGGGGGCGCTCACCGCGCTCTACCGCAACCGACTGCCGGACATCGTCATCATGCTGCTGGTGATCCTCGGCATATCCGTGCCGGGGTTCGTGTTCGCGGGACTCGGTCAGCTAGGCGTCGTCAACCTCAACGCCGCCCTCGGCTTCACGCTGTTCCCCGTGGGCGGCTGGGGCACCGTCTCGCACATGATCGTGCCGGCGCTCGTGCTGGGCCTCGGCACGATGGCCTTCCTCACGCGCCTCATGCGCTCGTCCATGCTGGAGATCGCCAACGCGGACTTCCTCCGCACCGCCCGCGCCAAGGGCCTGCCGGCGAATCGAATCTTCCGCAAGCACCAGTTGCGCAACGCGATCTTGCCGGTCGTGACGGTGCTGGGCCCGTCCATCGCCGCCATCACGACGGGCGGTTTCGTGGTGGAGCTCGTGTTCGCCATTCCCGGCCTCGGCCGCTACTTCGTGCAGGCGGTACAGCAATCCGACTACACCGTGATCATGGGCACCACCGTGTTCTACGGTGCATTCCTGGTGTTCATGGTGATCGTGGTGGACATCATCTATGGCTTCGTCGACCCCCGCGTCCGGTTGGAGTGAGACGGCTGGAATGAGACGGTTGGAATGAGGCGACGCGAATGAGCGAAGCGGACATGACCACCGGGACCGGCGTGCCCTCGTTCGCGCCGGTGCCCACCTCGGCAACCGAGGCGCAGGTCATCTCGCGCCCGTCGCTGTCGTATTGGCAAGATGCATGGCGGCGGCTGAAGGCGAACCGGCGGGCGCTGATCTCGCTGTGGATCGTGGTGGGCCTGCTCCTGTTCACGGTGTTTGGCCCGTTCGTCTGGCGGGTCGATCCAGACGATCAGGACCTCGACCAAATCAGCAAGCCGCTGGGCCCGGCTTCCGTCGCCACCGTCGCCACGGCGTTCGAGCCGTGGGCCGGCGTGTACAACACTCTAGGCCCACTGCCGGATACATCCGTCGCGGCCGATCGCCTGCTGGCGCCAGCAGAACTCGTGGCGGTCGGCGAGGCCACCACCCAAGCCGTTCGCCTGTCGTGGCAACCCAACCGAACCGCGCCCGGCGCCTCCGGCTGGCGCGTCTATCGCAATCTCTACCACCCGGCCCCAGACCACGCCTTGGGGCTGCCCGTTGGCGAAATCCTCAACCCCGCCGAAACGGGCTTTGAGGACCGACTCGACCTCGAGCCGCGCCGCTACTTCTATTCCGTGCTGGCGCTCGACGCCTGGGGGGCGGAATCTTCCGACTACATCACGCTGTCGGTAGACGTGAAGCGCGTCATCACCGCCGACGAAGCGGTGGCCAAAGGGCTTGCGGACGACGCCCTCGAGCTCGCTCCCGGCGACTCGGTGGAACTCGCCTTCCATCCCCTCGGCACCGACTATCTCGGCCGCGACATGCTCGCCCGGCTGATGCACGGCGCCCGCGTGTCGCTCTTCATCGGCATCGTCGCCTCGTTCGTCTATGTCGCCTTCGGCATCCTTTACGGCGCTGCGGCGGGCTTCGCTGGCGGAAGAGTGGATCAGCTCCTCATGCGCTTCGCCGACTTCGTGGTGGCGTTGCCGTTCCTGCTCTTCATGATCCTGTTCCGCATCCTCTTTGGCGTCGAGTCCGGCGACAGCGGCATCGCGCCCATGCTGGTGGCGATGGTGCTTTTGAGCTGGCCCGCCACCGCCCGCCTTGTGCGCGGCCAGATCCTGCAAATCCGCGAGGAGGGCTATGTCGGCGCGGCGCGCCTGCTCGGCGCCCGCAGCGCCTGGCTCGTCATGCGGCACATGATTCCCAACACCATGGGCGTGATCCTCGTCACCCTCACCTTCGCCGTGCCGAGCGCCATCTTCACCGAGGCATTCCTGTCGTTCATCGGCATGGGGGTGGCGCCGCCGACGCCTTCCTGGGGCAGCATGTGCAACGAGGGACTGAAGACCATGCTGACAACGCCGCATGAGCTGATCGCTCCGGCACTCTTCATCAGCATCACTGTGCTCGCGTTCAACCTCTTGGGCGACGGCCTGCGCGACGCCCTCGACGCACGCATGCGATCCACGGAGTAGGCGGGAGCAGGCGAAAGATGGCGCTTCTGGAAGTCAGCGACCTGCACGTCGAGTTCGACACCTACGGCGGCACCGTGCATGCCGTACGGGGCGTGGACTTTCGCCTCGACGAAGGCCAGACCCTCGCCATCGTCGGCGAGTCGGGCTGCGGCAAATCGGTAACCGTGCAGAGCTTCACCGGACTCATCCCGATGCCGCCGGGGCGCATCGTGCGTGGCGGCGCCACGCTCCGAGGGCACGACATCCTGGGCGGCGGCAGGATTGACGGCAAGGAGGTGCGCGGGCGCGAGATCGGCATGATCTTTCAGGACCCGATGACTTCGCTCAACCCCACCATGACCATTGGCGACCAGATCGCCGAACCATTGCAGGTTCATGCCGGCATGAAGCGCCGCACCGCGCACGCAAGGGCGGTGGAACTTCTGGAGATGACGCGCATCCCGGAACCGGCCAAGCGCGCCGAGCAGTATCCGTTCGAGTTTTCCGGCGGCATGCTGCAGCGCGCCATGATCGCGATGGCGCTTTCCTGCGAGCCGTCGGTGCTGATCGCCGACGAGCCCACCACGGCCCTCGACGTCACCATTCAGGCGCAAATTCTCGATCTCATGGTGGATTTGCAGCGCGAAAACGGCATGGCCATTGCGCTCATCACCCACGATCTCGGCGTGGTGGCGCGCATGGCGGACGAGGTGCTGGTGATGTATGCCGGGCAGGTGGTGGAACGGGGCTCGGTGGACGACGTGTTCTACCGCAGCGCCCACCCCTACACCTTGGGGCTCAAGGCGGCGATGCCCACCAATCAGAGCGAAGGCGAGCAGGATTTGCAGCCCATCGACGGCAGCCCGCCAGATCTGTTCGCGCCGCCGGAGGGCTGCGGCTACGCGGCGCGGTGCCCGTTCGCGATGGAGGCGTGTCAGGGGCAGCCGCCGCCGGTGTATGGCATCCGGGCAGCGGCAGCGGATGCCTACGACCACGAGTCGCGCTGCTGGCTCCACCACGAGGACTGCGACATCGCCGCCGAAGGGGTACACAAGGGTGAGTGAAGCCGCAGCCGAGACGCCGCTGGTGGAGATGCGCGGCCTCACGCGGCATTTCCGCATCGGCCGTGGCGAGGTGGTGCATGCCGTGGACGATGTGTCCCTTGCCATCGCCCCACGCGAGATCGTGGGCCTGGTCGGCGAGAGCGGTTCCGGCAAGTCCACCCTCGGCAAGACGCTGATTGGCCTCCACGACAAGACCGCCGGCGAGGTCATCTACCAGGGCCAGAGGATGCCGGATCGCTACCGCCCGGTGGACTTTCGCCGCTACGCCCGCGACATGCAGATGATCTTTCAGGACCCGTATTCGTCGCTGAATCCGCGCATGACCGTGGGCGAGATCGTCGGCGAGGGGCTGCGCCTGCACAGCGACCTGCGCGGAGCCGAGGCGCGCGACACCGTAGCTTCGTGGCTGGTGCGGGTGGGCTTGTCGCCGGATCACATGTCGCGCTACCCGCACGAGTTCTCCGGCGGCCAGCGCCAGCGCATCGGCATCGCGAGGGCCCTGGTGCTCGAACCCGAGTTCGTGGTCTGCGACGAGCCGATCTCGGCGCTCGACGTGTCCGTGCAGGCACAGGTGGTGAACCTGCTTGGCGAGCTGAAGGCTTCTCTCGGTCTCACGATGCTATTCATCGCCCACGACCTGTCGATGGTGCGATATGTCTCGGATCGCATGGCGGTGATGTACCTCGGCTCGCTGGTGGAGCTTGGCGCAGCCAACCGGGTCTTCTTCGCGCCCAAGCATCCCTACACCGAGTTGCTCATCGGCTCCAACCCTGAGCCGGACCCCGCGAGCGAGCGTTCGCGCCCCTCCACGGCAATCCGGGGCGAGATCCCCTCGCCCGTGAACGTGCCCCCCGGCTGCCGCTTCGCCAATCGCTGCCCGAAGGTGATGGACCGCTGTCGCACCGAGGCACCGGAGCTCATTCCCGTGGCCGACGAAGGGCACGGGCACCGGCAGGTGGCTTGCCACCTCTACGACGCCGCTGCCTGACGCTCGCCATGTTTTCCCTGCGGTGGCTGGCCGGCACGCTCTCGCTGGCCGCCCTGCTGGTCGTGACTGGCTCGGCGAACGCGCAGGAGGCGATCGGCGACCCCATTCCCGAACGCATCGAGAAGGGCGAGATCGTGCTTGCGGCGGTGCCGCTTGCTCGGGCACCGCGCACGACGGACCCGGTGCGACCCGCCGCCACCAACAATGCCTATGCGCGCATTCAGGTGCTCCGGCAACTGCCAGGCGCAAACGGGCGTCTCGCCTTCAACGACACCCGGGGCATCCTCTATCTCACAGACATCGATGGCCGCGCGCCTCGGGTGTATCTCGACCTCAGGGAAGAGGGGGTCAACTTCAGCAACGCCGCCTTCCCCAACGAAGCGGGCTTCATGGGCTTCGCCTTCCACCCGGAGTTTGCACAGGAGGGCCGGCCTGGCTACGGCAAGCTCTATACCGCCTACAGCGCGACGCCGGCGAGTGGAACCGCCGACTATCTGGAGGCGCCCGGCAACGTCCAGGAGAGCATGGTGCGAGAGTGGACGGCGACGAATCCATCCGCCTGGGCATTCTCCGGCACCTCCCGAGTGCTGCTGCGCGTGGGCCAGTTCGCCGGCAATCACAACGTTGGGGCCTTGGCCTTCCATCCCACGGCGAGCGCGGGAGACGCCGATTACGGCCTCCTCTACATCGGCTTCGGCGACGGCGGCAGTGCGCACGACCCGCGCGACTACGGTCAGAGGCTGGCGGAACCGCTCGGCGCCATCGCCCGCATCGATCCGCTTGCGACCGACGCCGGCGCAAGCTATGGGATTCCCGCCGACAATCCCCTCGTGGCGGTGGAAGGCGCCGCGCCGGAGATCTGGGCTTGGGGCCTGCGGCACCCGCAGCAATTCTCTTGGGACACCCTTGACGCCCGCATGTTCATCTCCGACATCGGCCAGGACCAGATCGAGGAGATCAACCTCGGCGTGGTCGGCGCCAACTACGGCTGGCGGCTGCGGGAAGGCACTTTCGCAACCGGCCACGCGGTGGGTCGCCGCTTGGGGCCCGTGTATGAACGGCCCGCCACCGACCCCGAACCCTTCGCCTATCCGGTGGCGCAGTACGACCACGACGAGGGCTTCGCCGTCGGCGGTGGCCATGTGTATCGCGGCGCCTCGATCCCCGAGCTTGTCGGCAAGTATGTGTTCACGGAATTCGTGCGCGGGCGCATTTTCGCCTTCGATGCGGACGAGGTTGTCCCCGGCGACCCCGCGCCCATCGAAGAAGTCCGCCTCGCTTTCGATGGGGTGGAGCGCGAGTTGGCGGACGTGGCCGGCTATCCCAACACCTACAACGACACCCGGCGGGTGGATGCACGCCTCAGCGTCGATGCCGACGGTGAGCTGTACTTGCTGACGAAGGGCGACGGGCGCGTCCGCAGGCTGGTGTCGAACGCGCCGGACCCGGGCCTAGCCCTCGACTTCAAGGGCACCGGAGACTTCAACGCTGACGGCAAGGCGGACCTGCTGCTGCGCCACTCAGGCGGGCGCTGGCACTACTATCCGATGGACGGGCGTCGCCCCATTGCCGACGAAACCGGGGCAGCGAACCTGCCGCACATCCTCGACTGGGCGTTCGTGGGCATCGGCGACTTCGATGCCGACGGACGCGACGACGTGCTCCTCCGGCACATCGATGGCCGCTGGGGCCTCCATGCCATGGACGGACGCCAGCAAACCGGCGAAAGCAACGTGAGTGGGCTTCCTACCGATGCTGCCTGGCAGGTGCGAGCGCTCGGCGACTTCAACGGCGACGGCGCGGACGACCTGCTGACGCGCCACCCCGACGGCCGCTGGCATTACTACCCCATTCGTGAGGGCAACGTCGTGGAGGACGAGGCCGGGCCTGCCGACCTGCCGCGCAACCTCAACTGGCGCCTAGCCGGCACGGGCGACTTCGCCGGCGACGGCACCGACGACGTGCTGCTGCGCCACACCGGCAGCGGCGCATGGCACTACTACCCGATGGATGGTCGTGCCGTCGACGCGGATGCCCAAGGCAGTGCGCCGCTCACGCGCAACCTCGCCTGGCAAGTGGCCGCCATCGCCGACTTCAACCGCAACGGTCGCGCCGACGTGCTCCTGCGCCATCGCGAGGGACGCTGGTACTTCTACCCGATGAACGGCCGTCGCTACACCTCGGGCCGTGGCGGCGCGAGTCTCACCCGCAACCTTGCCTGGCAACTCGCCGCGACCGGGGACTTCAACGGCGACGGCCGCACCGACACGCTAATGCGCCGCAACGACAACGGGCGCTGGTTCCTCTACCCCCGCAGCCGCCGCAGCGGCAAGGCCAGCCCCGCCACGGCCCGCACCAGGTCCGGG
>JAPPDJ010000084.1:15785-76866 GCA_028824555.1 Gammaproteobacteria bacterium
CCATGAACGGCCGCCGCGGCATGGCCAGCCGCGGCACGGCACGGATCACCACCGATCTCGATTGGACCATGCCGTAAGGGCCAGGTTTGCCCGACCCACGTCGAGTCGGTGTCTGTCTGGCCTGCAACTCGGGCGGGGACAAGCCCCGCCCCTACGAGGGTCCCTGGAGTTTCCGCACCAAACGCAACACCGATTCCTCGTCTGTGTACGTCGCCATCTTGTCGAGCGGCACCCAGGCCAGCGAGAGCGACTCAGCCGTCGCTACAAACTCCTCCGAATCCCGCACCTGCAAGAGAAACCGAACGTCGTAGTGGAAATGGCAAGGCTCAGCGCCCCGTGCCGGGATCGTGTGAATGTCGATGTCGATGGGCGCTTCCGACAATGGCAGCACGGCAAGCCCCGACTCCTCCTCCGCCTCCCGGCATGCCACCTCCAGCGCATCCGGGTCGCCGTCGCAATGCCCGCCAAGCTGAAGCCAACGACCGAGCTTGGCGTGATGCGTCATCAAGGCAGCATCGCGGCGCCGGTTCAGCACCAATGCCGAGCCGGTGACGTGGCCATCGTCGAAGCAATCCCGCTCGAAGCAGCGCGGCTGGCGCGCCACGAAGCGAGCGAACCGCGCCGAGTCCTCGTCGGGAAAGCGCCGCGCGTAGTCCGCAAGCAAGGCTCTTAGTTTGTTCCGATGCATGGCCGGGGTATGCTGCCGCCGCTCACAAAGTAAGGGAACCGTACATGATCGCACTGCTCGCCCGCCTGAACGTCGCCGCCGGCAAGGAATCCGAGTTCGAGGAAGTGATGCTGGGCCTCGCCGCCCAGGTGCGCGCCAACGAACCGGGCAACAAGCTCTACACCCTCGTCAAGGACGACGAAGGCTACGCGGTGATGGAACTCTACGACGACACCGACGCCCTCGCCGCCCACGGCCAAAGCGACCACTTCAAGGCCGCTGGCGCCAAGTTCGCCGGCCTCATGGCCGGCCGCCCCACCATCCACCAGTTCGAAGTCATCGGCTGAGGCGGGGGAGCGCCGGTACATCCAAGACCCAACCGCGGTGGCCAAACGCGGACACCCTCGTACTGCAGGATTCCTCGCCGTTGACGGCGGCAATCTCTACTATGAGGTCGAAGGAGCGGGAGACGCGCTGGTCCTCATCCACGGCGGCCTCGGAAGCCTACGCATGTGGGACTTCCAAGCGCGGGCACTCGCCGACAGCTACCGCGTCATCCGCTCTGACCTGCGCGGGTTCGGCCGCAGTACGACCGACCACGTCGAGTTCGCCTATTGGGCCGACGTCGCCGCACTCTTGGGCCACCTCGGCGTTGATCGAGCGCATGTCGTTGGCCAGTCCATCGGAGGCAAGGTGGCGCTGGACCTCACCTTGGCCCGGCCGGCTTGCGTAGCCACGCTCACGAGCGTTGCCGGCGGCATTGGCGGCTTTCGTCCCGACCTCGACCTCGAAGAAGACAGCGTGCCCTGGAGCGAAATGGACCGGCTCTGGGACGAGAAGAAGTGGGCAGAGCTCGCCGAGCTCGAGACCGAGGTCTGGGTGGACGGTTGGGGACAGCCGACCACGCGGCTGGACCGAAACCTCCGAGACCGCGTCAAGGGCGATGTCCTTTCGACGTACCAGGCAGAGAACGAGGAAGGTCTGCCGCAGCCGCTCGAGCCTCAGGCAGCGCATCGCCTTGGGGAACTGACCATTCCGCTGCTCGTCGTGATTGGCACGTTGGACGAGCCCCGCAGTCGCGCAACCGCAGCTCATTTGGCTGCCTCCGTGCCCGGAAGCCGGTCCGTCGAGGTCCAAGGCGTCGCCCACATGATCCAGCTCGAAGCGCCCGAGCGCGTAGCCGAAGAGCTACGCCACTTCATTCAGAACCATCCACTCTGATTTCTGGTCCGCCGGAGGCTCCTCCCGACATTGCAGGTCGCGGGCGGCATGTGTGGCCGTTCCCGTAGCGGCCCGGCCGCCGACAGGAGGGTGCCTCGCGCCCAAAGCCTAGGGCGTCGTCAACGCCCGCCGGAAAACGAGACTGCCGTCGAGCCGGAAGCCGCGAAGCTCCATTTCAGTGCCCGGAGGTAGGTACATGTCCGTCTTTGCCGCCATCACCTCCACGCGGTCGTACGGCACCGCGCGCTCCTCCCAGTCGGCATCGAACGCCGAGATGACGCAGGCTTCGCTGGCGCATTCCGGTGTGTCGATTGCGACCGCCACTCGACGACCGCCCATTCGCATCCAGGCAGGGCGCCCATTGACGTATTGAGTGCGCGGATTCACGACCCGGATGTCCACGTTTTCTTGTTCCCGGCGCAGCAGGTCGCCAGCGGCATCAAGCAGCACCACCGGGCGATCTTCGATCAGGCCGCGTGCCTCGGAACCTTGTCGCCATCCATGTTCCGCCTGTTCGATGCCGCGCTCCGCAAACGCGGTTTGGTCCACCGTCAGCGGGTCGAGGCCCGTAGCCTGGTGTAGGTAGTACGCCATCGGTGTCCAGCGGGCAGACGCCGTTTCCTGAAGGTGGGCGTACCCGCAGTGAACGAGCACCTTGGCGTCCGCATCCTTCTGCAGCGTGGCGGCGAGTAGATTCTGAGCCTGCCAGTAATCGCGCGCCTGCTGTTCGTTCATGGTCTCGGTCGCGTGGTATTGCTCGCCCTGGGCCTCATACGGCACAACCTCATAGCCGAGGGCAATCGCTTCCCGCACAAGCTCCGCGAAGACAACATCGTTGATGTAGCCCCCGGTCTCCCGTATGGGATAGCCGCGTTCGCCCAAGCCCTCCTCCCCAGCCCAAAGCGCCTCGAGGGCCAGATACCGAAAGCCCTGCTCGTACAGGGGACCGAGCAGATCAAGGGTCAGCAGCCGATCGGTGGAGACATGATGTCGCTCATTGACCATGACGATCCGGTGCCCGGCGGCGCGTTCGATAATGTACGGCAGGGCTGGCGCCGCAGTGGCGTCAGGCGGCAGTTCTCGCTCCGGTGTTGTGCGGCCCCGGAGGCGGTAGGGCCGGTCGAAGTCGGCAAGCGCCGTGTGATGGTTGCCGATCAGGCCCTCAGCGCCGCCACGCAACTGCCAGTAGATGACGTTCCGGTCGGACGAGACGCATTCGCCCTCCATCGCGCGGAAGATCGGGGTACCGCTCCATGCGTGCTCAAGATCCATGGGCGTCGCAATGCGGAAGAGTTCGTCACCGGCACATTCACGGCCACTTGCCTCGCCCGCGGCGGACTCTCCGGCGAACGCCGTACTCGCCGCTAGCAGGAGGCCAGTCGCAGCGAGCGTAGGCCAAGCCATCTTGATCGGAACGGCGCTCCCGCCCCTCGCAGTTAGATGTGGGGACACGCCATCCTCCTTGATCAGGCGAGCACGGGCGGGCTGCGCTACGGGTGGTGTTCGCTATGGTTGCGGAAGTTTCGCACAAGGACGAGCAGTGGCGTCGACTCGGGTTGTCGTGGCCCAGCGCGCGGGAACATCACAGATCGCGCAGGAACTGCGCTTCATACAGTGGCCAGTTGGTCACCACGCCATCTCGGCCCCCGCGCGGGGCCCCGCCATGTGCGTGATTGCACGCTTGGGCGTACCGTTCGTCGTAGAGCAACCGTTCCGTTCCATGGCGTTGCACGACAGATTGAGAGGCCGCAGGACAAGCACGTCCGACTTTTATGCGCACAAAAGTCGACAAATCCGTACTTTTTGTTAAAAAAAGTACGTCAAAGGCGCGCTTTTCCGCACTTAACTCGGCCTAGGGGCCTCGGGTTGAGCCGCCTTGGGCGGAAAGCATTCCGCCCTCACACGGTGCGGGCATCCACTCGCGCCCTTGTGCACCGAAGAGAGGTCGGGTCACGTAGCATCGTCGGCAGTGATGATCGAAGCGGTTAGAGGCGACATCGTTCGCGAGCGCGTTGACGCCATCGTCAATGCCGCAAACACGTCGCTGCTCGGCGGTGGCGGTGTCGATGGCGCCATCCATCGCGCGGCCGGGCCAGGCCTCCTCGCCGAGTGTCGCCTGCTCAACGGCTGTTCCACGGGAGACGCCAAGGTCACGAAAGGCTACAACCTGCCAGCCCGCCACGTGATCCACACCGTGGGCCCGGTGTGGCGCGGCGGCGACCAGAACGAACCCGAACTGCTCGCTTCGTGCTACCGGCGCTGTCTGGAAATCGCGGCCGAAATCGGCTGCCGCAGCATCGCCTTTCGGGCCATCTCGACGGGTGTGTACGGCTTCCCGCCACGCGCCGCAGCCAAGATCGCTGTGCAGACGGTGAGCGCTGTCGCGTGCTCCCCTATCCGAAGTGTGCGCTTCGTTTGCTTCGACGTGGAGACAGCGGCGATTTACGAGGAACTGCTGACAGGACAGGAAACGCCTGTCTAGCCGGGGAGACACCGGTTCGCGCTGCTCCGGCGGGCCGCTTCGACACTACCGGCCATGCGTGACACGACCTCCGTGGCGGCATACCCTCCGTGTCAACCACTTCGGCCCCTACGGCCTGTCTAGGGCGCAAGGCGGCGGAAGAACTCCTCGCTGGTCTCGCAGGCGACGATGAGGTTGCCCACCATCGAGAGCGTCTCTGGGTTGGGTTGGTCATCGAGAGCATCGGCCAGGCGTTCACCCGCTGCGGCTCCAAAACGCTGCCCTGCCATCGCGATCAACAGATCGCGCTGGCCCATTCGCACGCCCTCCTCCCGCCACTCTTCGCGCCAGCGCAGGCCCCGGTCTTCGTATAGCTGCACCATTTCGGACTCCTTTGTGTTCTCCATCTCCTCAAAGGTGGGGAGTTGGAGGTCGGTGGGTTCCAATCCGAACAGCGCCTCCTCCACCCAAGCATGCATCCGGCGCGGAACTGCTCGTGCTTCCCTCCAGGGAAACGCCGCCGCTCCTCGATTAGCTGCGCCAGCAACGCGCCTGCCTTGCGGCAGCGAACCAGCCGAGCGGCCGCAAGGAACCGATTGTCGGCCGCTCCTGCCGGCAACGACGCCGCGTCGCCGATGTCCACGGCAATGTACGCCTGCGGCTGGTACAGCGCGACTTCTGTGGCCGCCCTTGGCGACAGGCCCTTCATCGACTCGGTGCCATCCTTCGCACGCCAGCTACCCGTTCCGGGTGTGGATGACGAACGGGAGGACGATTGGAGACTCGGGGCCGACGAACTTCGTGCGTTGGCCAGCGGCGAGCATCCGGGTGGTGTACTCCCGGACTCGCGCGCGCATGTCGTTGTCGTTGCGGTCCTGGAACTCGCCGGAGGCTATCGCGTAACGGGGCATCTGGCCCGCGTGGCTCGCAAAAGGGATGAGGTAAGCGCCGTCGCCGATGCGACGTGAGCGATCCATGCCGACGAACTCTGTCGGCAACGCTTGCATGTTGTCGAGGTCGAGTTCAGCCGCGAGTGCTGGCAGCCTGATGCGGATCAGATCTGAGATCACCTCACCGATGAACAGGATCTTGCTGGCCGCGTCCTTGCGGCTTCGTCGTGGAGCCTTCATGCCGCACAGAATGCGGAGGAACGCTAGCGCTTTTGTGCGGTCGGGCGAATGTCCTACACGGGTTGCAGACACCTGCCATCGAGCCGAGCGGTGTCGGTTCGCGACGAACAGCCGACCGCACGGGTCGCCCATTTGAATCCTCTGAGGGTGCCGCCTTACCCCTGAATCTCGAACAGCGCTGCGAGCTGTTCCGTCATCGCGCCGCCGAGTTGTTCGGCGTCCGTGATCGTCACTGCGCGCCTGTAGTGGTGGGTGACGTCGTGGCCGATGCCGATGGCGATGAGTTCCACCGGGGATCGGTTTTCGATCTGGTCGATGGCGTACTTGAGGTGGGCTTCGAGGTAGCTCGACGGGTTGACGAGCAGAGTCGAGTTGTCCACTGGCAGGCCGTCGGAGATCACCATGAGCACGCGGCGTTCCTCTGCGCGGGTGACGAGGCGGTTGTGTGCCCAGATGAGGGCTTCGCCGTCGATGTTCTCCTTCAGGAGTTCCTCGCGCATCATGAGGCCCAGGTTCCGGCGGGCGCGACGCCACGTGTCGTCGGCGGCCTTGTAGACGATGTGGCGCAGGTCGTTGAGGCGGCCCGGGTTGGCTGGCTTGCCGGCGTTGATCCATTCCTCGCGGGACTGGCCGCCGCGCCAGGCGCGGGTGGTGAAGCCGAGGATTTCGACGCGCACGGAACAGCGTTCGAGAGTGCGGCCCAGGATGTCGGCGCATACCGCCGCGATGGTGATGGAGCGGCCGCGCATGGAGCCGGAGCTGTCGATCAGCATGGTCACCACGGTGTCGCGGAACTTGGTCTCCTTCTCCTGCTTGAAGGCGAGCGGGTTCATGGGATCGATCACCACCTGCGGCAGGCGGGATGTGTCGAGGATTCCCTCGTCGAGATCGAAGTGCCAGGAGCGGTTTTGCTTCGCTAGCAGGCGGCGCTGGAGCCGGTTGGCGAGCTTTGAGGTCGCGTACTGCAGCGGGATGAGCTGCTGGTCGAGCAGGGCGCGCAGGCGCGCCAGTTCGTCCGGTTCGCAGAGTTCCTCGGCCTTCACCACCTCGTCGAACTCGTCGGTGAACGGCTCGTAGTTGGCGTCGACGCGGATGCGCCCGTGTTCGTCCGGGGCGAAGTCGGGGGCTTCCTCCGGATCGGTTTCCGCGCCGAGTTCGGTCATGTCCATGTCGGCGTCCATTTCCACCGTGGTGGATTCCCCCTCGCCGTCCTCCTCGCCGAGCGAATCCTCGTCGAGCATCACGTCTTCGGGGGCGAACTCGGCCTCCGGCTCGGCGTCCTCGTCCATGGTTTCCATGTCTTGGTCGTTGTCGCCGAGCTCGGGCTGGTCCTCGAACTCGGCGGCAAAGCCAAGCTCGGACATGAGCGAGCGGCAGCGACGAGCGAAGCCGCCTTGGTCGGCGACCACGTCCCTGAGGGCCGCGATGTGCTCGCCAGCGCGCTCGTCCACGTAGTCGCGCCAGAAGCGCACCACGTTCTCGGCCGATGGGGGCAGCGGCCGCCCGGTGAGTTGCTGGCGGACGATGAGGCCGACCGCGATGCTCAAGGGCGCTTCCGTCTCTGCCGTCACGGTGTCGAAGTTGGCCTGCTGGCAGAGCGCCTCCAGAGAGGCTTCGAGGTTCTGCGCAACCCCCTCCATGCGCATGGAGCCGATGGAGGCGATGCGGGCGTCCTCCACCCACTGGAACATCTCCTGCGCCGGCCCCGCCTTCGGCGCGTTCTGCCGGTGCACGCCTTCGTCGTGATAGCGCAGCTTCAGGGCGAACTCGTCGCCGACGCCGCGGATGGCGTTGAGTTCCGCTTCGGAGCAGCCCACACGCGGCAGCGGCACGTGGACGTTGTTGCCGCGCGCAGACGGATTGCCCTTGCCGAAGGAAACGTCGAGCTCGTCGTTCTCGGCCAGCGCGCGCATGGTGGCGGTGGTGGCGCGCTTGTAGGTCTCGATGGGCAGGTCGTCGTCGCTCATGGCTGGATCATGCCCTAAAGGTTCACGACTTCAGGGTGATGCCGCGCGTGGCGTCGCCGAGGTCCTCTCCGAGGCAGCGCTGGTAATACTCGGCGACGATGGGGCGTTCGAGTTCGTCGCACTTGTTCAGGAACGACACCCGGAAGCCAAAGCCCACGTCGTTGAAGATGTCGGCGTTCTCGGCCCAGGTGAGCACGGTGCGCGGCGACATGACGACGGAGATGTCGCCGTTGATGAAGCCCTTGCGGGTGAGGTCGGCCACGCCCACCATCGACGCGATCATGCGACGACCTTCGTCGTGGTCCTGCCAGGCCTTGGCCTTGCCATAGACGATGTCCACTTCCATATCGTGTGGCAAGTAGTTGAGCGTCGTGACGATGTTCCAGCGGTCCATCTGCCCCTGGTTGATCTGCTGCGTGCCGTGATAGAGCCCGGTGGTGTCGCCGAGACCCACGGTGTTCGTCGTGGAGAAAAGGCGAAACGCTGCGTGCGGGGTGACGATGCGGTTCTGGTCCAAGAGCGTCAGCTTGCCCTCGACTTCGAGCACGCGCTGGATGACGAACATGACATCCGGGCGCCCCGCGTCGTACTCGTCGAACACGAGCGCCGTCGGGTGTTGCAGTGCCCAGGGCAGGATGCCCTCGCGGAAAGTGGTGACTTGCTGGCCGTCCTCGATGACGATGGCGTCCTTGCCGACCAGATCAATCCGGCTGATGTGGCTGTCGAGGTTGACTCGGATGCAGGGCCAGTTGAGCCTCGCCGCCACCTGCTCGATATGGGTGGACTTGCCGGTGCCGTGATAGCCCTGGATCATCACCCGGCGGTTGTGAGAGAAGCCAGCGAGGATCGCGAGCGTCGTGTCCGGATCGAAGCGATAGTCGTCGTCGATTTCGGGCACGTGCTCCGTGCGCCGGCGGAAAGACGGTACGGTCAGGTCTTGGTCCAAGCCGAAGGACTCCCGCACATTCACGGTGGCGTCCGGCAGCATGTCCGGGGAAAGGGTCGAGTCGTGGACGTTCATTGAGTGGCGTCGGCGGGGCAAAACGCCGCATTGTACGGCTTTTGGCGGGGAACAAGCGGGAGGAGATGTGGCGACGATCTACATGGTGCGACACGGCAGGGCGGCAGCGGGGTTTGGCGCGCACCGCGATCCCGGGCTCGATGACACCGGCCGCGAGCAGGCCACGCGGGCCGCTCAGGAGCTGGCGCGGATGCTACGGGAGCCGGTGCCGGTGTTCACGAGTCCGCTGGCACGCACGCGGGAAACCGCGACGCCACTCGTCGCCATGTGGGACGTCGAGCCGACTGTAGAAGAGCGCATCGCCGAAGTCCCCTCGCCGACGACGTGCCTCAGGGAACGTGCCGTCTGGCTACGCGGCGTGATGCGCGGCAAGTGGACCGATCTCGAACCGTCTCTTCTCGCGTGGCGCCAGGCCATGATCGCCTGGGCGCTCGCGCAAGAAACGAACGCCGTCGCATTCAGCCACTTCATCGCCATCAACGTGCTGGTGGGAGCGGCAACGAATACCGACGACCTCATCACCTTCGCCCCGGACAACGGTTCCATCACGCGCCTCGACAACTCCGGCGGCACGCTCAAGCTGGTGGAACTCGGTCGGCAGGCACAGACGCGGGTGAATTGACGCGATGGAGGGGGGAGCCCCGCCCTCCCCTCCAGTCCCTTCCCGCGCTTTGCCGAGACGAAACCGGAGCTATGCCGGCGCGCCAGCTCTCGGCGTCCTCGCCGGGGCAGGAACTCCAGAGGAGGCGATCGCTAGAGGTCCGCCGAAGCGATGTACTGGTCGAAGCTCTCGCACCAGACGGTAACGGCGCGGGCGTTCTCGAAGTCTCCGGCATTGACGGCGTAGACCTGCGAACCCGCAAAGCTCTTGAGCTTCGCAATTCGCTTGCGTTCGTCGTCGGCTTCAAAATCGCCTTCGTCGTCAATGCCGCCGACGCTGTTGAGATACAGCCAGAAGTTCGGCCCCGGCCCAACCTCGAAATCCGCCTGCAACTCGACCAGCACGTTGCCGTCGTCACTCCGATATGCCCCAACGCCACCGCGCCCCCAATGTGCCGCATCCTGCCCGGCAACACCCTCCCGGAAGCGAGATTCGACCAGCGGCGCGACGTCGCGTCCGGCCATCGCAGCCACCGTCTCGTTGACCTCGGGCGGCGGAAACAAGAACGGGAACGCCAGCAACATCCCACCGGCCCCCACGACGACGCCAAGCACCCCTCCTAGCAGGAACCCAACCACCGTCCTTGCCATTCGCTCCTCCGCAATCCTCGGCTCGCGGCATCAAAACACCAAACGGGACGCGTTGGCCAACCCGTCGTGCATGGCGTCCCTGGGGTTACCACGTTGCCGTAGCGCACACCGGCGCCTGGATGCGCCTGTATGCTGGCTCGATGAACGAAGTCACCCACAAATCCCAGCTTGTGTTTGCCTTTGGGCAGCGCACCGATGGCCATGCGGGCATGCGGGATGTGCTCGGCGGCAAGGGCGCGAACCTCGCCGAGATGTCACGCATCGGCTTGCCGGTGCCGCCGGGGTTCACGATTGGCGCCCAGGCGTGCAACCACTACCACGCGCACGACGGGGAACTGCCCGGCGGGCTCCTCGAAGAGGTCGAGGCCGCGCTTGCCGAGGTGGAGGAGCAGCAAGGCCGGGGCTTCGGTGACGCCGGCAACCCCCTGCTCCTTTCGGTGCGCTCCGGGGCGCGGGAGTCCATGCCCGGCATGATGGACACCATCCTCAATCTGGGGCTCAACGACACCACCGTGGAGGCCCTGGCCGAGGGGACGGGAGATGCCCGCTTTGCATGGGACTGCTACCGGCGCTTCCTGCAAATGTACGGCGGCGTCGTGCTGGGCGTCGGGGCTCCCTCGGCGCACCTGCCGGATCCGTTCGAAGAGGCGCTGGCGGCGGCTAGGCGAAAGGCCAACAAGCAAAGCGACGGCGAGCTCGATGCACAGGTGCTGATGGGCGTCGCGGCGCAGTTTCGCCAACTGATCGAGACGCGCACCGGCGAGGCGTTCCCCGAGGACGCTCGAACGCAGCTATGGGGCGCGATCCGGGCCGTGTTCCGGTCTTGGATGAACGAGCGGGCCGTGCTCTATCGCCAGCGTTACCGCATTCCCCGCGACTGGGGCACGGCGGTGACGGTGCAGGCGATGGTGTTCGGCAATCTCGACGATGCGAGTGCGACCGGCGTTGCATTCACGCGGGACCCGGCCACCGGCGAGAAGACCCTGTATGGCGAATACCTCGTGCGCGCCCAGGGGGAGGACGTGGTGTCCGGTGCGCGCACGCCGCGGCCGATCGCGGAAATGGCGAATGAAGTGCCGGCGATTCACCGCGAACTCGACGAAGTGCGACAGACGCTGGAGCAGCGTTTCCACGACATGCAGGACTTCGAGTTCACGGTCGAGTCCGGGCGCCTGTACGTCCTGCAAACCCGCAACGGCAAGCGCACGGGCCCGGCTGCGGTGCGCATTGGCGTCGAGATGCACGACGAAGGGCTCGTCGACCGCGCCACGGCTTTGCTGAAGATCCCCGCAGACGCAATGGACGCCCTACTGGTGCCAGTGTTCGATCCTGACGCCCTCGGCAATGCGACGCAGATTGCCGCCGGTCTGCCGGCCGGCCCCGGCGCTGCAAGCGGACATGTCGTGTTCACTTCGGACGAGGCGCAAAGACAGGCACGGGCGGGCAACCGCGTCATTTTGTGTCGCGTCGAGACCAGCCCCGAGGATCTTCGGGGAATGCTCCACGCAGACGGGATCGTCACTACCCGAGGCGGGGTGTCGTCGCACGCGGCCTTGGTGGCGCGACAGCTCGGCAAGGTTTGCGTGTGCGGGGCCGCTGCCGTTCGCATCGACTACGCGGAGCGCGCACTCGCGGTGGGTGATGTGGTGGTGGAGGAAGGCGACGTCATCTCGGTGGATGGTTCCACCGGCGCCATCTACGCCGGCGCCATCGCCAGCACCGACTCAGAGGTGCGGCGCGTGCTGTCCGGTCGTCGCGAGGCGGCCGGTAGTGCTGCATACGCCCGCTACCGCACGGTGATGGACTGGGCCGACGAGTGCCGTCGATTGCGTGTGCGCACCAACGCCGACACTCCGCAGATGGCACGCCAGGCCATCGAATACGGCGCTGAAGGGATTGGCCTGTGCCGCACCGAGCACATGTTCTTCGGCGGTGAGCGCATCGACACCATGCGGCAGATGATCCTCGCGGCGGACGAGACACAGCGGCGCGATGCCCTCGCCGGCCTGCTGCCGTTCCAGCGACAGGACTTCACGGCGCTTTTCCGCACCATGGCCGGGCGGCCGGTGACCATCCGCCTGCTGGACCCGCCGCTGCACGAGTTCCTGCCGGCGGACGAGCGCATCCGTCACGCCCTGGCCGAGAAGTTGGGTCTGTCCATCGACTACATCGCCGAGCGCACCCGCGCCCTCACCGAGGAGAATCCGATGCTCGGCTGCCGGGGTTGCCGCTTGGGCATCCTCTATCCCGAGATCACCGAGATGCAGGCGCGCGCCATATTCGAGGCCGCCATCGCCGCGTCGTCAGGCGCCGATGCGGTCGTCGTTGCACCAGAGATCATGGTGCCGCTGGTAGGGTTCGCCGAAGAACTCGCGGACCAGACGGCGATCGTGCGACGCGTCGCCAAGGAGGTAATGACGGACGCGGGCCGCACGATCGACTATTCCGTCGGCACGATGATCGAGGTACCTCGCGCTGCCATCACCGCCGACGAAATCGCCCGGGTGGCGGAGTTTTTTAGCTTCGGCACCAACGACCTGACGCAGATGACCCTCGGCCTCTCCCGCGACGACATGGGGCAGTTCTTCGACGCCTATGTGGAGAAGGAAATCTACGCCGGCAATCCCTTTGCAAGCTTGGACGAGGCCGGCGTCGGCAGGCTAGTCACCGAAGCCGTGCGCCTCGGCACCGGCGCGCGCCCGGACCTCAAGCTCGGCATCTGCGGCGAGCACGGCGGCGACGCTGCGTCCATCGACTTCTGCCACCGGGCGGGCCTGGATTACGTGAGCTGCTCCCCGGGGCGCGTACCAGCCGCCCGACTCGCTGCAGCCCAGGCCGCGCTTAGGGCCGCGCAGGCTTCACGCTAGGAATTCCACCCCGCCGACGACGCCGTCGTGTCTGAAGGTTCACCGCCACCGCTGCGGCTGCATGGCAATGCCGCCGAGGCGTTCGGCGAGGCGTTCGAACGCTTCGCGGTCCGCGCCTTGCCATTCGAGGTCCACAAGTCGCTCCGGGAGCGGCACGTCGCAGTCGAGCGTTGCCAGGTGGCGATACAGCGCTGCGGCCTCGCGGTGCTCGTTCAGAGCCTTGGCGAGGCGAGGTGCGCCGCGCACCGCCGCCGGCCAGTCGAATGCTGAGCGGGGGATCCCGTCTATCGTGCGGAAGCGGTTCAGCAAGGTTGCTGCTGTCTTGGCGCCGAAGCCTGGCACGCCGGGGATGCCGTCGGCGGTGTCGCCGACGAGCGCAAGCCAATCCGGGATGCACTCGGGATCGACGCCGTTCTTTTGCCGCACGCCGTCGGCGTCGATCACCTTGCGCCGCATCCGGTCCACCTGGACGATGCGACTGCCGACGACCACCTGCCCCAGGTCCTTGTCCGGCGTCATGATGCGAACCTGATCGACGCCGTCGCCCCAGCGGCGGGCCGCGGTGCCGAGGGCATCGTCGGCCTCGTGGGTGTCCATGGACCACACCACGATGCCGAGGGCGGCGGTTGCCTCTTCCACGAGATCCATCTGCGCAACCAGCGCCGGATCCATGCCGGCGCCGGTTTTATAGCCATCGAAGAGATCATTGCGGAACGACTCGATGGGATTGTCGAACGCAACCGCGATGTGGGTAACCGCCTCTTCCGGATCGGCCAGCAACCCGACTAGCGAGGAGACGACCCCCAGAGTGCCCTTGACGTCCATGCCGTCGGGCGCGATTCGAGTCGGTCGCCTGGAGTAGTGGGCGCGGAAGAGCTCGTACGTGCCGTCGATCACATGCAGGCGCATCGTTGGTCAGCCTCATGGAACATCCGCCACAAGCGTACACTTCCCGCCTTCGTCCGGAACCCGAGGCGCCCATGCCGCGCATCTCCTATTGCCCCCGCTGCGCAACCGAGCTGGAGGTTCGCCATGACGGCGGACGCGACCGCCAAGCCTGCCCGGACGGCGACTGCGGCTTCGTTTTCTTCGGCGACTTCTCGATCGGCTGCGCCGGCGTCGTCCTGCGCGAAGACGGTGGAGTGACCCGCGCGCTGCTCATCCAGCGGGGGCAGCCGCCCTATGCCGGCACCTGGCAACTCCCCGGCGGCTATGCGGAACACGACGAACTCCTCACCACCGCGGTCGAGCGGGAAGTGCGCGAGGAGGCGGCGGTCGAGGCGCGCTTTCGCGACGTGGTGGGATTCCGGCACATGATCGCGGGCCCGAGCACGAACATCTACGTCGTCTGCCGGCTCGACTATGTGAGCGGCGAACCGGCGAGCGACGGCGACGAGACCGCGGCGGCCGGCTTCTACTCGTTCGAGGAGATGGCGTCCATGCAGGGTGTGCAGGGCATCTCCCGCTGGGGCATCCGCCACGCCTTGGAGTCGTCCCCCGGCAGTGGCCTGAGCGTCGACGACAACGGCAGCGACAACCGCTGGCAGATGTTCGGGCTCACGGACGTCGACCCACGCCATTGGCGCGGATGACTTGCCCGTGGACGACGGCAACGAGCATCGCCTGATCGATCTGGAGTCGCGCTTTTCGTTTCAGGAAGACACCATCCGCGAGCTTGGCGACGCCCTGGTGCGACAACAGCAACGCATCGACCGTCTCGAAGCGTCGCTCAAGGTGGTGGTGGAGCAGCTGCGGCGGGGCGATGCAGGCGACGACACGCCCAAGCCGAAGGACGAGCGTCCGCCGCACTATTGAGGTGCGTAAGGCAGTCGGACTGCGCCAGGGGTCTGCCTGAGCGCATCTACGCAACCCATAGCCTCACGCTGCGCAACGGGTGTTAAGCAGCCCTTCGCTCCTAAATCTTCGAGTACTGCTCCTCGAACTCCCGTGCAAACGCCGCATCGCGCATCCGCGGCATCTCGTCACGCCACCAGGCCGCCAGTTCCCGCATGGGAAAGCGCCGCCCTGGGCAGGTCGTCTTCTTGGCCCGCCGCACCTGCCGGTGGGCACCGAGTTCCACCGCCGGATAGCGCCGCTTGAGCCGCAGCAGCAGGTCTCGCAGCGCCGCAAGCTGCGCCTCGGAAGGCAGGGCATTGTCGAAGTCGCCCGCCACCGCCACCGCGATGCTGCTCGGGTGCTGCCCACGCAGACTCTCGGCAAGCATGGGCGCCACGACACCCTCCTTAGAAACGCGATAGTGGAAGCCGCCGCCGGTACAGGCGGTGTGGTGCAGCAGCAGGAACTTCACGGCGCCCCGGCGCGGCGCGTCTATAGATGCCATCGGCTTGCGTCCTCTCGCCTCCCGGACTCCCATTGTCCACCGTGGTCACGGCAACGATTCATGGGTAATCTGCGCCAGATGCGGATTGAACTGCTTTTTGGGCGCACTGGGCTCGACTTGGAGCTGCCGGGCGACCTTGATGTAACGGTGGTGCAGAAGCCCTCCATGCCGCTGGTGGCGGATGCCGATGCCGCCGTGCACCGTGCGCTGCGTTCGCCCATTGGTGCGGCGCCGCTCGCCGATCTCGCACGTGGGCGTCGCTCCGCCTGCATCCTCGTTTGCGACGTGACCCGGCCTGTGCCGAACCACCTCTTCCTGCGCCCGGTCATCGAAACGCTGTGCGAGGCTGGGCTGGCGAAGCAGGACATCGTCGTGCTGGTGGCCACGGGTCTGCACCGGCCGAACGAGGGCAAGGAGCTTGCAGCGGTCATCGGCGATCGGTGGGTGTTCGCCCATGCGCGGGTGGAGAACCACTTCGCCCGGGACGCCCTGGCGCACGCCGATCTCGGGCTCACGCCAACCCGCGGGACGCCGGTGCAGCTCGACCGGCGATTCGTCGCCGCCGACTTGCGCATCGCCACCGGTCTCGTGGAGCCACATTTCATGGCCGGCTACTCCGGCGGGCGCAAGGTGATCGCTCCCGGCATCGCCGGCGAGCGCACCATCCGCACCTTTCACAGTGCACGCTTCATGGAAGACCCGGCGGCGACATCGTGCAACCTCGACGGCAATCCCCTGCACGAAGAGCAGCTCGAAATCGTGCGCATGGTGGGCGAAGTGTATGCGCTCAACACCGTAATCGACGACGAGCGGCGGCTGTCGCTGGTGAACTTCGGCGCGATTCACGAGAGTCATCAGGCCGCGGTGGATTTCGTGCACGGCTATTGCGCGGTGGAGTTGCCGCGCCGGTTTCGCACGGTGGTCACGACATCGGCTGGCTATCCGCTGGACCAGACCTACTACCAGACCGTCAAGGGCATGGTGACGCCCTTGGCCATCGTCGATGACGACGCCACCTTGATCGTCGCCTCCGACTGCGGCGAAGGCTTGGGTTCGAGCGCCTTCCGTGCGTCCCAAGCCCGGTTGATCGACGCCGGCGCAGAGGACTTCCTCACCGCCATCATGGCCAAGTCCCTTGCCGACATTGACGAATGGCAGAGCGAGATGCAGGTGAAGTCCCAGCGCCGCGCCCGCGTGCTGCTCCACTCCAACCTCGACGCCGGCGACCGCGCCCTCACAGGAGTGGAGCACATCGATTGCGTCGCAGCCGCGGTCGCCGAAAGCGTCGCCACAAGCGGCGACAAGGCGGTGGCGGTGATCCCCGAGGGCCCGTACGTCGTGCCGGTCGCAACCGAAGCTCGCCAGTAGCCGCATCCCCAAGGGCTTCTCTGACGGGCCGAATGCCCTTCATCCGAACCACCTGACAGAGGAGGCGTGTCGCATTGGGCGTCGCCGGTGAGCCTTTACAATCGCGCCCTTTGTCGAGGGGCGGACGACGGTGGGAGCGCTAGCCGGGATTCGTGTGGTGGATTTGTCCGACCGGCTGTCCGGCGCCTGGGCCGCGCGGCTCTTTGCCGGCTTCGGGGCGGACGTGGTTCTCGGCGAGCCAGAGGGTGGGCATCCGCTGCGCGTCGAACCGCCGTTTCTGACCGGCGAACCCGGCCCGGAGCGTTCGCTGCTGCATGCCTATGCCAATGCCGGCAAGCGCTCGGTGTTGGTAGGCAACGATGGCGACATTGCCGCCCTCTGCACCGGCGCGGATGTCGTGGTCACCACTTCGGTGGACTTGCCCGAATGCCTCGCGGGCCACCCCGGCGTGCACCTTTCCATCACCGCACACGGCTTGGAAGGGCCCCTTTCGCACGTGCCCGGCAATCACCTCACCGCCTGTGCCCGGGTCGGCTGGGCCACCATCAACGGCCGCATTGACGAGCCCCCCTTGCAGCTCCCGGTGCGCCAGACCGGCTACATCGCTGGCGTCGCCGGCTTCGTCGGCGCCACGGCCGCCCTCGTGCGCGGTGGTGCGGAGCGGGTGGACGTGAGCGAGACGGAGGCTCTCGCACTCACCTGCGCGCCCTGGGCGGTGATGGGCATCTTCATCGGCGGCGAGAGCGTCGCGTTTGGGCCGAACGGTCCACGCCACAAGGGTCGTCCTGGACCGCTGTGGAAAGCCAAGGACGGACTCATCAACTATGGCTACGGGGATTGGCAGCGTTGGACGCCCGCCCTCAAGTTCCTGGGCCTCGGCGACCTCGCGGTGGACGAACGCTATGTGAAGGCATGGGGCCGGCATCAGCAGGACACCCGGCCGGTGCGCGACGGCCTCTCTAGAGCCTCCGCTGTGCGCGGCAAGTGGGATCTGTTCCACGGCCTCGCCAGCCATCGCTGCATCTCCGGCGTCGTGCAGGATGCCCGGGAGTTGCGCGACAGCGAGCAACTGAACGCACGCGGCTTCATCGTCGAGACCGAGGTGGCCGGCGCCCCGGCACGCGCGGCCGGGGCGCCGGCCAAGCTCTCCGCGACACCTTGGGACTTCGGCAAACCGGCACCTGCGCTTGGTGCGGGCGGGGCCGCGGTTGCAGGCACGGGCGAACCTTCGGCAGCACTGCCAACAGAGCGCAAGCAACCTCTCGCGGGCGTGCGCGTGCTCTGTTTCACCCAAGCATGGGCCGGCACCTTCTGCACGGAAATCCTCGCGCTCCTGGGCGCGGACGTGGTGCAGATCGAGACAGTTCGCCGCCCAGACGTGTGGCGTGGCGCCGGTTCTCCCGTGCCGCCAGCGGTGCGGCGTCCAGACCTCGAGCAGTCCGGCATCAACACCAACGGCATGTACAACACCGTCAATCTCAACAAGCGCGCCATTACGCTGGACGTGACGCATCCCCGCGGCAAGGAGATGTTCTGGGACTTGATCCCGAAGTTCGACGTGCTGGTGGACAACTTCAGTCCCCACGTGATGACGAACTGGGGCGTGACGCTTCAGACGCTGCACGAGCGACGCCCCGACATGATCTTCGCTTCGGTGTCGGGCTATGGCCGCCAAGGTCCATTGGCCGAGTATCCGGCCAACGGCGCCACCACCGAGCCGATGGCGGGGCTCGCCTCCATCCACGGCTACGAAGGCGACGAACCGATGAACACCGGGGGCCTCATCCCCGACCCCATCAGCGGCTACTACCTCGCCGCCGCCATCGTCGCTTCCATCCACCACCGCCAGCGCACGGGCGTTGGCCAGCGCATCGACGCGGCGATGATTGAAGCGGTGGCCGTGCAGGTGGGCGACGCGATTCTGGAGTATGACGTGGGTGGCGACATTCGCGCCCCACAGGGCAACCGCCACCCCCGCTTCGCGCCACACAACATCTACCGCACGGCCAATGACGAATGGCTGGCACTGGCAACCGAAAGTGACGCCGAGTTCGCCGCCCTCGCGGGGGGCATGAACCGCCCCGAGCTTGCGCAAGAGCCGAGGTTCGCAAGCGTCGAAGCCCGCAAGGCGAATGAAGCGGCACTGGATGAAGTCATCGCGGCATGGCTTGCGCAACGAGACGCGGCTGTCATTGCTGAAGCACTGGGCAAGGCCGGCATCCACGCGGCCCGCGTCGAACCCTTCAAACCCATCTACGCGGGCTCGAACCCGCAGTGGCAGCACCGTGGCTTCCTCACGCCAGTGCCCCACCCCGAATCCGGCACCCACCTCATGCCCCTTATGCCGTGGGTGTTCGCCCACACGCCAAGGGGCGATGTCCGCCACTCGCCGTTGTTCGGCCAACACAGCCGCGAAGTATTCTCAGAGGAGCTTGGCCTGGGCGAAGAGGACTACACCGAACTGGAGGAAGCCTTGGTTACCGGCACGCAGCGCGTGGGGTAGGGCCTTTGTGCAACACGGAACGAACCCAAGGCTCCTGACCTCCCACAGGCGAGATCCATCGTTGACAACGCCCCTCTGCCCCTGAATCCTGTCCCTATCAACAGGAGGGAAGCCATGCGTTTGCAAACGGCACCGGGAGCTTGCGCCAGACCCCGAGCGCTAGCGACGGGTTGGGCGGCGCTAACCGCATGTTGGGTCTTGGCGGCGGCAACGGTCTGGGGCGGCGAGATTCCGGTCGCCGAGGCGGAGTCCGTCGGCATGTCCACTGAACGCCTGCTGCGGATCGACACCGCCATGCAGCGCCACATCGATGCCGGGGACATTCAGGGTGCCGTGACGGTCGTCGCCCGTCGCGGCAAGTTGGTGCACTTCAAGGCGCACGGGCTCATGGATGTCGAGGCCGGAACGCCGATGGCCGACGACGCCATCTTCATCATGATGTCCTCCACCAAGCCGGTCCTCGGCGTCGCCGCGATGATGATGATCGAGGAAGGCTTGATGCGCCCAACCGATCCGGTGTCGAAGTACATCCCGGAGTTCGAGGACATGCAGGTCGCCGTGCTGGCGGAACCGGCAGACGAGGACGTGAGCCCCTATCGCGTGGATCGGGAAAACCTCCCCGCGCACCGCCTGGTTCCCGCCGCAACGCCCATCACGATCCAACACCTGTTGACGCACACCTCCGGCCTCGCCAGCGGCGGCCTGGGCTCCGCCGTGTCGCCCACTGCCGAGCGGACAACGTTGGCCGAGTACATCCCCACCTTGGGCAATATGATCCTCGACTTCCAACCCGGTTCACGCTGGGCCTACAGCGGCGGCACCGGTCTCGACGTGGTGGCGCGCATCGTCGAGATCGTCTCCGAAACGCCCTTCGACGAGTTCCTGCAGACACGCATCTTCGATCCCTTGGAGATGACGGATACGCACTACAACCTGCCAGAATCGAAAGAGTCGCGCCGCGTCGTCATCAAGGACCGCGACCTGTCGCGATGGATGGGCCCAACCACCTACTTCTCCGGTTCCTATGGCCTATCGAGCACCGCAAAGGACTATCTCCATTTCGAGCAAATGCTGGCCGGCGGCGGTGAACTCTTCGGCCAGCGCCTGCTCAGCCCGCGTTCGGTCGAGATGATGGGAAGCAACCATCTAGGCGATCTCTACCGCGGCTTCTCGCAAGAGGCCAAGGGTCAGGGATATGGCTACACCGTCTCCGTGATTCTCGACCCCATCGCCGCGGGAAGCCGCCGCAGCGCCGGCGCCTTCGGCTGGGGCGGCGCCTTCGGCACCCGCTCCTGGACGGACCCGGCAGAGGAACTCACGGGCGTCATCATGCTGCAGCAACCCTACGGCCCCGCCCAGTACGACTTCGAAAACGCAGTACGGCAGGCGATCATCGACTGAAACAGTCAAGCTAGGAGCGGGCCATGAATGAGCTTGCATGGTTGGCACTTTGGGCGGCCCTCTTCGTGACGCAGCACTTGGGTGTGCCCAGTTCCGGCTTGCGCCCCCGCCTGGTGAGTACAGTCGGAGAGAAAGGCTATCTGGGGCTGTACTCCGTTGTGTCCATCGTCGTGCTTGTGCTGCTGATCCGCGCATACGTCGCGGCAACGCCCACCGGCGTCCTTTGGCCCACCTACGAACTCCTGCGCTGGGTGCCGCTGGTGCTGATGCCGGTTGCGCTGTGGCTGGTGATTGGCGGCTTGCTCGCAGCCAACCCCACCATGGTCGGTGTCGTGCTCGACGACAGCCAGGAGGTGCCTGTGCATGGCGTCCTGCGCATCACCCGCCATCCGGTGCAGTGCGGCATCCTGCTTTGGTCCCTGAGCCACCTCGCCGCGAACGGCGACCTGCCTTCGCTCCTGCTCTTCGGTTCCTTGGCTCTCGTGTCGGGGTGGGGCATGGTGCTGATCGACCGACGCAGGAAGGATGCGCTCGGCGAGAGTTGGGCTGCGTTCCAGAGTGCCACTTCGCTGCTCCCGTTCGTCGCCATCCTGTCGGGGCACCAGTCTTTCAACGCAAGGGAAATCGGCTGGCTGGCGCCGGCATTGGCAGCAGTCGCATTCGTCGCCCTCTGGTGGGGCCACGTCTGGATCGCCGGCACTCCGGTTGGGGTCGGCTGGTGACAACCAAACCGGATTCGCGGAACGAATCGCGGCAACGGGCACCTTCGCCGCCGCAACACGCCCCGATGTCCCGGTGCGCCTGCACGCGATGACCGGTCCTGGTTGATGCCGGACTCCGCGCCCAAGGACCTTGTTTCCCGCACTTGGACGCAAGACTTGCGCGTTGCTTCTGCGATCCCATCGAAGGCTGACGTGGTGATCATCGGCGGCGGCATCATCGGCGTCTCCACTGCGTGGTTTCTGGCGAAGCAGGGCGTGTCCGTCGCCGTGTGCGAGAAGGGACACATCGCCGGTGAGCAATCAGGACGCAACTGGGGCTGGGTGCGCCAACAGGGGCGGGACGCACGCGAACTCCCCATGATCGTGGAGTCGCTCGGCATCTGGCGGCAACTCGCCCAGGAACTCGGCGAGGATGTTGGCTACCGCCAACACGGCATTCTCTATCTTGCCCACAGCGATGCCCAGCTTGCCCGCTACGCCGCCTGGGCGAAGTTGGCCGAGGAGTTCGAGACGGGCACGAGAGTCATTGCGCCCAAGGAACTGCAGCAGCTCGTTCCCGGCGCTTCCGGACCGTGGCTAGGCGCGCTCTACACGCCCACCGACGGCCGTGCGGAACCACACAAGGCGACCGCCGCCCTGGCGCGCGCCGTGGAACGCGAAGGCGGATCAATTCTCACAGGATGCGCCGTGCGCGGCATCGAGACCACGCAGGGGCACGTTTCGGCGGCAATCACCGAACACGGCCGAATCGACACCTCGACCGTGCTGTGCGCGGCCGGCGCATGGACCTCGATGTTCTGCCGCTCCCTCGGCATCCGCCTGCCGCAGTTGCGTGTTCGCGGCACGGTGGCGCGCACGGCACCTGCGCCTCGGGTGTTCGAGGGCGCGATGAGCGATCGTCGCCTGGCATTGCGCCGACGCGAAGACGGCGGCTACACCGTTGCCCCGGCCTCCTTCATCGACCATCCAATCACGCCGTCCACTCTGCGCTTCGGCGCGCAATTCGGCCGCGCCCTGCTGGCAGACGCCCGCAGCATGCGCCTGTCATTCGGCCGCCCGTTCTTCGAAGAGTTGGCGATGCCTGGGACCTGGTCGCTCGACCAGGCGTCGCCGTTCGAGCAGCACCGGGTTCTGAATCCCAGCCCCAATCCCAAGGCCCTGCAACACATCCGCAAGCATCTCGATGCCACGTTCCCCGAGCTTGCCGGGATCCCCTTGGTGGAGAGCTGGGCCGGCATGATCGAGACGACACCCGACGTCGTGCCCGTGATCGACGAGGTCGATGGGCTGCCCGGCTTCCATGTCGCGACCGGCTTCAGCGGCCACGGCTTCGGCATCGGCCCTGGTGCCGGCAAGGCGATTGCGGGCCTGCTCACGGGCAAGGATACGGGCCTCAGCCTGCACGAGTTTCGCTTCAGCCGCTTCTCCGACGGCACTCGCCTGTCGCCCCAGACCACGGCGGGGTGACCTGCACTCAGATGGCGAGCGGGGGTTCGTCTAGCGCCGCCAGCTGCTCCTTTAGGCCAGCACCTGATCGGACCAGAACCGCAGGGTGTCGAAGCTCGGGAAGGCTACTGGGAAGGTGGGGTCGTTCCATCGCGCCCGATCCAGGCAAACACCGATCAGTCAGCAGTAGCATGGAATCCGTGCTATTGTGTCATGAGTGATCAGGTCATTCGCAGGCAAGGGCACAGAGGACGTGTTCAATGGCGCCAACACCGCGCGGGCGCGACGCACCTGTCCCCAGTCGCTGCGGTCCGTGGCGGCTAGAAAGCTCGACCTGCTGGATTCCGCCGAGAGCCTGGAGGATCTGCGGGTCCCGCCTGGAAACAGATTAGAGGCGCTGGCCGGAGACCGGCAGGGACAGCACAGCATTCGGATTAACCAGCCGCATCGAATCTGCTTCCGATGGACCGAAGAAGGCCCGTTCGAGGTCGAGATCCTGGACTACCACCGCTGAAGGGAGGCAAGACAATGGTTCGCATACCCACGCACAGAGAACCGACGCATCCCGGCGAGATGCTGCTGCGGGAGTTTCTTGAGCCGATGTCACTCACGCAGAGAGATTTAGCCACCGGCATTCGCGTGCCGTACCAACGGGTCAATGAACTCGTCCGCAAGCGCAGGGGGGTGACTCCCAGCACAGCTCTGCGGCTGGGCAAGTTCTTTGGCACCTCGCCCTCGTTCTGGATGAACCTTCAGCTACGCTGGGATCTCTACCACGCAGAGCGTTCCGAGGCGCGGCAATTGGCGGAAATCCGCCGGGTGCGGGCGCTGGCCTCCTGACCTTCCTTGGCGGTCAGATTGCGACCTTGCCTAAATGGCGAGTGGGGGCTCGTCTAGTGCCGCCAGCTGCTCCTTCAGCGCCAGCACATGGTCGGACCAGAACCGCAAGGTGTTGAAGCTCGGGAAGGCTACTGGGAAGGCGGGGTCGTTCCATCGGCGTCCGATCCAGGCCGCGTGGTGCATGATGCGCAGCGTTCTTAGGGGTTCGATGAGGGCCACCTCGCGCACGTCCAGCGAGGCGAACTCGTCGTATGCCTCGGCGAGTTCGGAGAGCTGACCGCTGCGTTCGGCGCGCTCGCCAGACAGCAGCATCCACAGGTCCTGAATGGCGGGGCCCATCGCGGTGTCGTCGAAATCCACGAAGTTGGGGGCGTCGTAGCGCCAGAGGAGGTTGCCGAGGTGGCAGTCGCCGTGGATGCGCTGCGCCGCCGTGGTGCCCTTCATCACGGGCTCGATGCGTTCGAGCAGTTGGCTTGACACCGCTTCGTAAGCGTCGCGCATCTCAGCGGGAATGAAATCGCTCTCGAGCAGGTCGCGCATCGCCTCGAAGCCGAGCCGCTCCACGGTGATGGCAACGCGGTGCTCGAACGGCTTCACTGCGCCCACGGCGTGCATCCGGCCCAGGGCATGGCCCAGAACCTGGAGCACGTCGAAGTCCTCGACGTTGGGCGGGTGTCCTGCCTGGCGGGGGAACAGGGCGAAGCGATAGCCATCGTGCTCGAAAAGCGTGCGTTCGCTGCGCAGCATGGGCGCCACGCAAGGCAATTCCATCTCCACAAGCTCGTGGGTGAAGGCGTGCTCCTCGAGGATCGCTTCGTTCGTCCAGCGATTGGGACGGTAAAACTTGGCGATGATGGGCACCTCCTCTTCGAGGCCCACCTGATAGACGCGGTTCTCGTAGCTGTTGAGCGCCGTCAGCGTGCCGTCCGTGCGGAAGCCGAGCGCGTCGATGGCGTCGAGCACCGCTTCGGGAGAAAGCCCGGCATAGGGCGTTTCGGCATCCACTCAGGCGGGGCCTTTAGGAAGTGGCGCTTCTGGAGGGAAGGCGTCTCGCCTTCCTTCGCGCCGTCGGCGCTCGAAGAAGGTGCCAATCAACCGACTGCCGCCAACGCGTGGTCGAGGACACACACCTTGCGGCGTGTATGGAGGGCGAGACGCCCTCCCTCCAGAGGAACGTGCCGCGGCGCGGTGGAGGGCGGGACGCCCTCCCTCGACAAACGCCTGCGGCGCCGTGGAGGGCGGAGCTCCCTCCCACCAAGCGCTCTGAGGTCAAGCCAATACTGCGGCGGCTTCTTGGGCGACCCTTGTGCCGTCGAAGAAGCTGGGGTTGGTGCCGCCGAAAAAATGCACCGGGTTTTCGAACACGAACCGCTTGAAGCCCGCTTCGTCGATGCGTTCGTCTTCCACCAGTTCCCATGCCTCCGGGAGCACGCCTGCCATCTCCTGCACGTCGAAGTGGCCGATGTCGGAGCCGAACAGGGTCTTGATCTCGGCGTCGAAGGGATTGCAGTCGGTGTTGAAGGCCCAGGCGTTGCTCGAGTCGTCTGCCTCGCAGCCGAAATAGAAGGGGCCGACGAACAGGTCCTTGATGTCGCTCGCCTGGTCGATGGCGCAGGCGGAGTAGTCGTCAAGCTCGTCGATGCCGCCGGTGGACTGCGGGCCGTTGTTGGTGCTCACCCCGGCGCCAGCACGAATGGCCTCCACCATTTCCGGCGGGCCGTACTCCTGCGCCAGCTCCAGGAGCATGTCCGGCTTGAGGTTGGCGGGATTGGTGTCTTCGAGCGCCTTGCCGTTGCGGATGTTCCAGTGGCCGATGAGGTCTGCGTAAAGGAGGCAGGCGAAGCCGACGCCACCCTCCAGGAAGCCGAAGTTCAGCTCCGGGAACCGGCGGGTGACGCCGCCCAGGAAGATGGCCTTGCACACGGCCTCGGAGGCGGCGGCGAAATGGCCGATGTGGTTGTAGCAGAAGTTCGTCGGCGACATGCGGAAGGCACGGCCGCGGGAGCCCCGATGGAAGGTGGGAGAGACCTTGAGTTCGCGGCACTTCTCCCACACGGGGTCGTAATCGTAGACGCTGTCGAGGCCGATCATGTCGTACCAGGTGGCGAGGTCTGAAGCGTCCGGCCGGTCTTCGGCCACCTTGGCGATGGGGCGGTCGATCATGCTGTTCAGCATCACGGCCTTGAGGCCCAGTGCGCTCGCGTGTTCGAGCTCGGCGATGGCCTCGTCCGGCGTGTGCATGGGAATCACCGCCGCCGGCGTGATGCGGTCCTTGAGCGGCTCGAAGAGTTCGGCCTGGTAGGTGTTGAATGCGCTGCACGCTGCGAGGCGCGCTTCGTCGTCGTTCACCCGCGGCAGGCCGAGTCCCATGGTGGGGAACAGGATGCTGAAGTCGATGCCGAGTTCGTCGAGACGCTCGTAGAGCAGGCGCGGCATCATGGCGGTGGCGCGGTCGCGAGTGTTTTTCGTCGGGGCACCCCAGAAGGACTCCTGAGCGATGTGCTCACGGCGGCGCTCCACCGGCGTCATGCCGAGGGAGCGTCGCACCCGCTCGCCGTTCATCTCCATCGCCCGCACTGCGGCGTCGCCGCCGATCTTGCGCATCGCCGGCCCCACGACGGGGGCGTATTCGAGCCAGTGGCCGTCGGCGTCGATCACGGGATGGCCCAGGCTCGATCGGAGTTTCGCTGCTTCGCTCATGGTTTCGTCTCCCCTTGTCAGGCGATGCCACGGAACAGGCGTCCCGCAGTCGCTCCCGTATGTTCGTTGTCTTCCAAGAACACTTCGCCGTTGACGATGGTGTTCTTGATTCCCTTCGCCACCTGCTTGAGCCTCTTGGCGCCGGCCGGCAGGTCGTTCACCACTTCCGGCATCGCCGGCCCAACCGCTTCCGGGTCGAAGACCAGAAGGTCGGCATTCATGCCTTCGCGCACGAGACCACGATCGAACATGCCCCAGTGGCTGGCGTTGTTGAAGGAGAGCTGCCGCACCGCCTCTTCCAGCGTCAGCGCTTCCTTCTCCCGCACCCAATGCGCCAGCACATGGGTCTGCAGGGAGCTGTCCATGATCTGCGACACGTGGGCGCCGGAATCGGAGAATGTCACCACCGAACGCGGGTGCTGCATGAGTTCGAGCACGGCGTCCTGATCCTCGTTGGCGGCCGGCTGGCGGAAGAACTGACCAAGGTTCTTCTGCAGGCTGAGTTCGATCATGAGGTCCACGGGGTCCATCTCCCGCTCGGCCGCCACGTCGCGCAGCAGCCGGTCCTCGCCGCGCATGTCGTCCATGATGTAGAGATGGTCGTAGTCCGGCGGACGCGCCTCGACGCCGACGATCTTGCCGCCGGGGGCGGGGCCATTCGCCACTTCCACGAGCTTGGCCCGGGTGTCGGGGTCGCGCAACGCCCGTTGCTGATCCGCGAGTGGCAGGGCGCGGATGTCCCGCCAGGTGTCCCAGCGGTCGAACGGAAGCTGGGTCTTGAACGAGAGCAACGTGTTGAGCGGGCGCGAATGCACCTGAGCGAACATGCGCCCGCCGGCTGCGGCCGTTTCGTCCAAGAGATCCATGAACGGCCGCCAGCGGTCCGGCGCGAAGCGGGAGGCGAACATGCCCCAGGTGAGGGGCACGCCCGACTCCACGGCGAGGTCGCGGATGCGTTCGTGGTAGGCGCGGATGGCTTCCGGGTCACGCCCGGTGTTCTCCTGGGCGATCTCGAAGATGCCGCGCCCCGTGCGCCCCATGGCAGTGACGATGGCGCGCACCTCGTCCCAGCTCGCGGCGCGGCTGGCCACAGGGCGGTCGTCGGCGGTAACGTGATTGGGCGTGCGCGACGTGGAGAAGCCCATTGCGCCGGCGCGCACCGCTTCCTGCACGGCGTCGCACATGGTCTGCAACTCGTCGTCCGTCGGGGCTTCGGTGAAGCCGCGCTCGCCCATGACGTAGTTGCGCAGCGCCGAGTGGCCGATGTAGCCGGCATAGTTGATGCCCTTGGGCAGTGCATCGAGGGTGTCGAGGAACTCGGGGAAGGTCTCCCAGGACCACTTGATGCCGGCCAGCATGGCGTCGCGGGAGATGTCTTCGGCGCGCTCGAGGTTGCGGATGACGAGTTCGGCATCCTCTTCGCGGCAGGGCGCGATGGTGAAGCCGCAGTTGCCCATGACAACGCTGGTGACGCCGTGGTAGCAAGAGCAGGAACCAAGCTGATCCCAGAAAATCTGGGCATCCATGTGGGTGTGGCCATCAATGAATCCGGGCGTCACCACATGCCCGTCGGCATCGAGTTCGCGCCTCCCTCGTTCCGGCACCCGGCCCACAGCCGCAATCTTGCCCTCGGAGACGGCAACATCCGCACGAAAGCGTGGCGCCCCGGAACCGTCCACGACTGTCCCGTTCCGAACCACCAGGTCGTAAGGCATGTCCCCTCCACGCGTGTCGGCCCAAACTCCCGATCATACGCCTTTGGTCATCCTGCGGACGGTCTGAAGGAGAGGACTAGGGATGACGGTCTCTGGAGGGAGGGCGTCTCGCCCTCCACGCACCGACAGGCGCGCGAGGGTCATTGGCGGGAGGTAGTCCGAACGACACCCACAACTTCAGTTTCTTGGGCCACCTTGCCGCAAACGCGCCTTGCGGCGCGATGGAGGGCGAGACGCCCTCCGTCCGTCGACACCACAGCTTACGAACCGCTCGGGTTATCGCTTGAGGTAACCCTCGAACATGCCCTCGACGCGGGCCATGCGTTCGCGCAAGTCCCCCATTGTCGCGGTGCAGGCTCCAAAGGAAGCCGAGCATTGCAATGCCTACCGCGATGGTGCCGATCAACTCCGGGGTCATTCTTCCTTCCTTGGATTTTGGGTGTTGAGCGGGTGCAATCGTCGCAACTCGCCACCACCCGTGCAGAAAACCGGTGCGTGTTGACTGTGGCGGCGAGGGCCGTGATGGGGCAAAGTTGCGCGTTTGTCGGCGGTTTGTGGAGGGGATACGTGCTGAAGACGGTTGCGGTGATCGAAGGGGATGATGCGGCGCCGGAGGCAATGCGGCCGGTGGTGGAGTTTTTGGGGTCGCTGAATATCGGGCTTGAGTTCGTCTATCCGGTGGTGGGGGAAGCAGCGGAGGCGGCAACCGGCGACATCTTCCCCGCCGAGGCACGGGAGATGATCGACCGGGCGGACACGACCTTCTTCGGTTCCACCAGCGGCAAGTCCGGCGCCGCGCTGACATACCTGCGCTGGGGCAAGGGCACGTTCGCCAACGTCCGCCCTTGCGTGCATCTACCCGGCTGCGCCAGCCCGCTGGCCAACCCCGAAGGCATCGACTTTGCCATCGTGCGGGAGAACCTCGAAGACCTCTATGTCGGCTGCGAGGGGCCGCTCGGCGACCTTGCGCCGCTGAACCTCTCCGGGCGCACCATCCGCCGCCCGGTTCACGACCTTGGCGAAGGGCGCTACGCCATCAAGGCCATCACCCGCGCCGGCACCGAGCGCATCGTCCGTTTCGCCTTCGACCTCGCCCGCCGCAGACGGCGGCAGGATCCGTCGCGTTCCCCCAAGGTGACCTGCGCCACCAAGCACAACATGCTGCGCGGCAGCGACGGCTTCTTTCTCGAAGTGGCGCAGGAAGTGGCTGAAGACAACGCCGACGTGGAGTTCGAGTCGTTCATCGTCGACGACTTTGCCTGTCGCTTGATCCGCGAGCCGCAGCGACTCGACGTGGTGGTGATGCCGAACCTCTACGGCGACATTCTCTCGGACGCCGCCGGCGGCCTGCTCGGCAGCCTGGGCCTTGCGCCGAGCGGATGCTATGGCGACGACTACGCCTACTTCGAGCCGGCGCACGGCACCGCGCCGGACATCGCCGGGCGCAACATCATCAACCCCACGGCGGCGCTGCTGTCGGCCACCATGATGCTCGACCACCTGGGCTTCGAGCGCGCGGCGCGGCGCATTGAGGATGCGGTGCTGCGGGTCTATGCGGACGGCAGGGCGCTAACCCCCGATCAGGGCGGTGAGGCAAGCACCACGACGTTCTGCGACGCGGTGGCGGCGGCGCTGTGACGTTAGCGGAGCAGGCGGGGCTCCACAGGAACGACTCGCCGGCCATCGGCCCGGACGCGCCGCGTTGGGACGTGCATCCCGGAACGGGGCCGTACCTGCTGCTTGTGCACGGCTTCCTGTCGAGTCGGGCGCAGTGGGGGCCGAACGTCGAGGCTTTGTCTGCGTTCTGCCAACCCGTAACGCTCGAACTCTACGGCCACGGGCGTTCGCCGAGCCCTGCTGACGCTGCGCTCTACAACACTCGGAGTTATGCGACAACCATCGACGCGATTCGCGAACGCCTGGGCGTCGAGCGCTGGTTCGTGTGCGGTTACTCGCTCGGCGCCACGGTGACGATTCGCTATGCGCTCACGCATCCGCACCGACTCTACGGCCACGTCTTCACCAATTCGGCCTCTGCCTTCGCGGAGCACAGCGGGGCTGCGGATCGGCAGGCGACGGCGGCCGCGAATGCCAAGCGGATTCGGGACGGAGGAAGGGAGGCGTTGGACCGCATCGCCGTGCATCCCCGCCGCGCCAAGCGCTTGCCGCCGGCAACCTACGACGCGTTGGTCGCGGACGCCGAACGCATCGATCCCGAAGGCATCGCCATGGCTATGGAACACATGATGCCGACCGCCTCGGTGCGATCCGACCTCGGCGCAAACACGCGCCCGGCGCTGCTTGTCTGCGGCCGGTTCGAGAAGCGCTTCGCGGCCAACCGCGATTTCGCGGCCACGCAAATGCCCCATCTCGAAATTGTCGACGTGGATGCCGGCCATGCCGTCAACATGACCGCCACGGAAGCCTTCAACACGGCGGTCGAGCGCTTCGTACACGCCAACCTCGCCAAAGCCTAAGCGGCCAACCCCTCGGCCCGTATGTCGCGAGGCGCGTCGCTCTTCGGTGCATCGCCTTACGCAGACACGAACGGGAACACGTCCTCGGGTTCTGTCACGCCGCAGCTCGGGATCATTTGCCACGGCGACGAAGCTCGCTGAACCCGCACCGTTTTGTCGCCCGAGGCCGTTGCGAACGTCACATCCGCGCCTTGCACCTCCTTCAGCGTGCTCGCGCCCTGCAAAAGCGCTTCTGCGGCCTGCGCTTCCGGGGGCCACATGCTGCGGCCCCGGAGGAACTCGGTGGCTAGCTCGCCGGCCTCTACGGCTTCCACAAACTCAGGCACGGCATCTTCCGTCACGCGGCCATAGAGTGCGCCCTGCGGCAGCACCAGCACATTGGGGGCGAAACGGTGGCCGCCGACGTGGGTGGTCTGCCAGGCGCGTTCGCCAACGGCTTCCTGCAGACGGGTCCATGCCGGCAGGCCGTAGCGGGCGCAGCACAGGTCGCGCTGGCCGTTGGTGCAGACGAAGTAATGTGGCTGGGCCACCGCTTCCAAACTGGCCAGGGCCAGATCCAAACCGGCGAGGTCCTGGTAGTCCTCCACCTCGCGCCGGCCGAGGCCACCTTCTTCGGCGACGAATACCGTGACCCCAGCGTCGTCACGCCCCGGCCGGCGAACCAGTTGCGGGCGCACCTTCCGGCCCGTGGCCTCGAAGGCCGCCACCTGCTCGCGCAGCCAGGCCTGGATCTCGGGGGCCAGGTCGTTGTCCTCCACGGCCTTGCGACGCCATGCCGGGCGGTACTCCAGCAGCAGCCAGACATCCACCTGCACGGCCGTCCCCAGCATCGGCTCGCCCGATGCAAGGCAAAGGTCCGAGCAATACACCCGCTCCTCACTCACGCTCGTTTTCACCCCGTTCCCGGCTCCCCGACAGTGTAACCCCGCCCCCAGCAACCTGTCGGACTTCGCCGTCTCGGCGAAGTTCGACGGGATGACAGGACGGCTTGTGCTGGGGCAAGAAGCGTTGTCCGAAGGCAACGGTTCTTGTGGCGAGCGCCAGTCCCCGATCCCGAACTCGTCGATGCGTCCAATGCGGGCGGGGACAAGCCCCGCCCCTACGCGCCCCGCGCCAAACAGGCGTTTGCGCTTCGGTTGCCCGGTGAGCGACACTCTGCGAAGGTGCCGGCGAAGCGCAAAGCGTACATAAGGACAATTCGAGCTATGGCTGCCAGAGTTGCGAGAGCGAAGACCTTGGGGAAGCTCAAGGCATCCGGCTTCGAGATGCTGCCGGTGAAGGCAGAGATGCGCCGCAACCTCATCGCCAAGATTCGCGCAGGCGAGTCCTTGTTCCCCGGCATCGTTGGCTACGACGAAACGGTGCTGCCGCAGATCACCAACGCCATCCTCGGCGGCCAGGACGTCATCCTGCTCGGCGAGCGCGGCCAAGCGAAGTCGCGCATCGTCCGCAGCCTCACGAGCCTGCTTGATGAGTTCACGCCCGTGATCGAGGGCGCCGAGATTCCCGAAGACCCGTTCGCGCCCATCACCGCCCAAGGCCGTGCCATCGTCGCCGAGCAGGGCGACGCAACCCCCATCCGCTGGATGCACCGCGAAGAGCGCTATGGCGAGAAGCTGGCGACGCCCGACATCACCATCGCCGACCTCATCGGCGAGGTGGACCCGATCAAGGTGGCCGAGGGTCGCTATCTCTCGGACGAGTTCACCATCCACTTCGGCCTCGTGCCGCGGGTGAACCGTGGCATCTTCGCGATCAACGAGCTGCCAGACCTCTCGGAGCGCATCCAGGTGGGCCTCCTGAACGTGCTCGAAGAGCGCGACGTGCAGATTCGCGGCCACAAGGTGCGCCTGCCGCTTGACGTGTTCCTCATTGCCACAGCGAACCCGGAGGACTACACCAACCGCGGACGCATCATCACGCCGCTGAAGGATCGCTACGGCGCTCAGGTGCGCACCCACTATCCAGACGAGATCGGCCAGGAGATCGACATCATGGAACAGGAGGCGGCGTCGCTCGACATGAGCGACTACCGCGTCCACGTGCCGGACTACATGAAAGAGATCGTCGCCGAAATGACCCGCCAGGCGCGTTCTTCTCCGGACATCAACCAGCGCTCCGGCGTCTCCGTGCGGGCGTCGGTCGCCAATTACGAGGCGCTGCTCGCCAACGCCTTCCGCCGCGCCCTGCGCCTGAACGAGCTCGACGTGATCCCGCGCATCTCGGACCTCCCTTTCGTGCTGCCCTCGCTGCAAGGCAAGGTGGAGTTCGAGGCGATGGAGGAGGGGCAGGAGGACAAGATCGTCGAGCGCATCCTCACCGCCTCCGTGAAGGCGGTGTTCGACCGCCGCATGGACGTGAACGACCTCGAGAACATCGTGCTCTCATTCGGCGATGGCCTCTCCGTCGAGACCGGGGAGAGCGCCGCGGTGATGTCCTACGACTCCGTGATGGAGTCGATTCCAGGCATGGCGGAAGTGGTGTCCGGCCTCGTCTCCGAACCGGCCGCCATGCCGAGCGCCGTCGAGTTCGTGCTCGAAGGCCTGCACCTGCACAAGCTGCTGAACAAATACAGCGCCGGCGGGCGCGCGACCTTCACCGGATGAAGGCGCGCCCTGCGGGCGTGTTGGGGCTTTTCGCTAGCGCGGGAACTCCAAAGGTCACCTGAAGCCTGCCAAGGCAAGGGGGAACGAGCCATGCGCCGATTCGTCACTCGCCACCGCTTCTCGCAATGGGACGGCAGCCAGATGCTGGCCCACTCCGCCGACGATGCCCTGGGCGCGATGGTGGACGACCTGATGGAGTACGGCGACCTGCGCTGGGCCATGCGCAACCTCTTCTCCCGCGGCATGGACATCCCCGGCGGCGACCGCCTGCAAGGCATGCGAGAAATGCTCAAGACCCTGCGCGAGCGCAAGAAGGAGCGGCTGTCGCAGTTCGACCTCTCGAGCGTGATGGACGACATCGGCCGCAAGCTCGACGAAATCATCGGCATGGAACGCTCGCGCATCGATGAGTGGAAGGGCCGTGGGAACAGCGAGGCCGGCGGCGAAGGTGGTGAAGGCAACGAGAGCGCCGACGCCGCCGGCGAAGACGCGGGCGAGGCGGAGAGCTTCTCCGACGACCTCCTGCGCCAGATCGCCGAAAAGAACGCCAGTGAGCTCGACAACCTGCCGGAAGACCCCGCCGGCAAGATGAATGCCCTGCAGAAGTACGAGTTCCTGGACCCCGAGGCGCAGAAGAAATACCTTGAGCTTCTGAACCAGCTCCGCAAGGCCATGACGCAGTCGTTCTTCAACAACATCGAGCAGATGGTGAAGAACATGTCGGACGGCGACATCAAGCGCATGAAGGACATGCTGCGGGCGCTGAACGAGATGCTGGCGCGACGCGCCGCCGGCGACGATCCCGAGTTCGACCGCTTCATGGACGAGTTCGGCGACATGTTCGGCGAGAACCCGCCGAAGAACCTCGACGAACTCTTGGAGCAGATGCGCCAGCAGATGGCGGCGGCGCAATCGCTACTGAACTCGCTGAGCCCAGAGCAACGCTCCCAGCTCAGCCAGCTCATGGCCGGGCGCTTCGACGACCCGGAGCTCGAATTCGAGATGCAGCAGCTCGCCAATGCGCTCGACTTCCTGAACCCTCGCGGCCAGCGCTACAACTTCGGCGGCACCGAAGACATCGACCTCGAAGCCGCCATGCGCCTCATGGACGAGATGCACCAGCTTGACGAACTCATCAACCAGGTGCAGGCCGCCGAGCGAGGCGGCGATCCGGATCGGATCGACATGGACCTGCTCAAGGAACTCCTGGGCGACGAAGCGGCAGACTCCCTCGACGAACTGAAGAAGCTTTTGAAGGCACTCGAGGAAGCCGGCTACATCCGCCCCACCGGCGAGAACCGCTGGGAACTGACGCCCAGGGGCTCACGCATGATCGGCCAGAAGGCGCTCGGCGAAATCTACGCGCGCCTGAAGCGCCAGAGCCTCGGCAACCACGCCGTGCCGGAGGAAGGCCCCTTCGGCGAAACCCAGGAACAGGCGAAGCCGTGGGAATACGGCGAACCGTTCCACCTGCACCTGCCGCGCACCGTGCGCAATGCCATCGACCGCAACGGCCCCGCAACGCCGGTGCAGCTTGAACCGGGCGACTTCGAGATTCACCGCTCGGAACTCATCACGTCCACCTCCACGGCGATGCTCGTCGATCTTTCTTGGTCCATGGCCTTGCGCGGTTCCTTCCAGGCGGCGAAGAAGGTAGCGCTGGCACTACACAACCTCATCACCTCGCAATACCCCAAGGACTCCTTCCACATCATCGGCTTCGCCGCCTACGCCCGCGAACTGAAGGCGCACGACCTGCCCTTCCTGCAATGGGACGAGTACGTCCTAGGCACCAACATGCAACACGCCTTGCTGCTCGCCGAGCGCTTGCTGGCAAAGCACTCCGCCGGCGCCAAGCAAATCATCATGATCTCGGACGGCGAACCCACCGCTCACCTCGAAAACGGCCAGGCCCGCTTCGCCTACCCGCCAACCGCCGCCACCATCCGCGCCACCATGCGAGCGGTGAAGCGCTGCTCCCAAAAAGGCATCGCCATCAACACCTTCATGCTGGACGCCAGCTACTACCTAAAGGCCTTCATGGACCAGATCGCCCGCATCAACGGCGGCCGCGTTTTCTACACAACGCCGGACAAGCTAGGCGAATACATCTTGGTGGACTACGTGCAGCACAAGAGGAAACGGCTCGGTCGGTAGATAGAAACTACGCACACCAACACCCGTTGAGCCACGATCACGCCGGTTTGTGCGATCCGAGCGCACATGGACGGAACGCCTAGCTTGCGCGCTAGCAAACCGCCCCCATTGGCTATGATGGCAACTCTGCAAAAACCGCTCTCGGGGGAGATTGAGCATGCACGATTTGGTCATCCGCAACGCAACCATCGTGGACGGCACGGGCGCTCCGAAGAGTAGCGGCGACGTTGTAGTCGACGGAGGCAAGATCACGCACGTTGCGCCGACGGGAGCGAGCCCAGCCAAGGCGCGGCGCATCATTGACGCCAAGGGCGACCTCCTGACTCCGGGATTCGTCGACATCCACACCCACTACGACGGCCAGGTGTGCTGGGACAAGCACGTCACGCCGACGAGCTGGCATGGCGTGACCTCGATTGTCATGGGCAACTGCGGCGTCGGGTTCGCCCCGGTGCGACCGGGCAGCGAGGACCGGTTGGTGGAACTCATGGAGAGCGTGGAGGACATCCCCGGCACCGCGTTGCACGACGGCATCCCCTGGGGTTGGGAGTCGTTCGCCGAGTACCTCGACGGCATCGACACCCCCTACGCGGTGGACGTGGGCACGCAGGTGCCGCACGTAGCCATGCGGCTCTACGTGATGGGCGAGCGCTGCTACGACGATGCGACGCCCGAGGACATGATGGAGATGCGCGCTCTGACCCGCGCAGCGCTTGAGGCGGGGGCACTTGGGTTCTCCACCTCGCGCTTCTACGGGCATGTGGACAGCGCCGGCAACCTGGTGCCGGGCACGCGAGCGTCGGCGGAGGAGATGAAGACCATCGGCAGCGCGTTCGAGGGGCTGGACTTCGGCACCATGGAGTTCGTCTCCGACAGTCTCAACCAGCCCGAGGAGCTGGCGTGGATCGAGCACATCACGCGCACCACGGGCTGCATCGTCACGCCGTTGATGACCGCAGGTCCCGCGCCGGTGTGGGACCTCGCGGAGAAGCTGCACGCCGAGGGCCATCAACTGCGACCGCAGGTGGGCGCGCGCCCGGCCTCGATCCTGATGACGCTCGACGGGACCATCAATCCCATGCGCCAGTTCCCGGCCTACCGGGAGATCCACGGGCGGCCCCTCGCTGAGCGCCGGGCAATGCTACGGGAGCCCGAGTTCCGCCGGCGGGTGCTCTCCGAGGAACCGATGCTGCCGCCCAACGCGGACGCCGTGCGTTTCCTCAGCGATCACGAGTACCAGTACGTCATGGATGCCGAACTCACCTACGAGCCCGGCCCCGACGACACCGTGGCGGCCGTGGCGCGCGCCCGGGGAGTCCACCCGCGCGAGGTCATCATGGACACCCTCGCCGACGGCCAGCCGCTCTTGGCGCTGTTCGGCCGCTACGAAGGCGACCTCGAAGGCCAGCGCGCCTCCATCGAGCATCCCCAGAGCGTGTTCGGCCTGTCCGACGGCGGCGCCCACTGCGGCGTGCTGGTGGACGCGAGCGTGCCGACCTACATGCTGAGCTACTTCACCCGCGACCGTAAGCGGGGCCCGTGCATGCCGCTCGAATTCGTGGTGCACAAGCTCACGCAGGACTCGGCTTCCGTGTATGGGCTGAAGGACCGTGGCGTGATCGCACCTGGGTATAGGGCGGACTTCAATCTGATTGACTACGACGGACTGCGGCTATTGCCGCCGGAGATGGTTTACGACCTTCCCGCCGCGGGGAAGCGGCTGGTTCAGAGGGCCGAGGGGTATCGGATGACGATCAAGTCTGGGGAAGTGACATATGAGGGTGGGGAAGCTACCGGCGCGATGCCTGGGAGGTTGATCCGGGGGCCGCAGGGTGGGCCGAGCGTCGAGGCACTCTGAAGCGAGCTGCCTTGACTGAAACGGGAGCTATGCGAAGTCCACGACTTTGGCCAGCTCGCGGTAGCGGCAGAACCCGTTCGCCATGCGCATCTGCCACGGCGTTCGACACTCCGGCCGGAAGAGCTCAGGGCTGCCCACGAGGATGCAGAGGGCCCGTGCCCGCGATGTCGCCACATTGAACCGGAACCGGTTGTAGAGGAACTCCATGCCCCGCGGTGCGTCGTCCGCGCTCGACGATGTCATCGAGTAGATCACGACCGGGGCTTCCTGGCCCTGGAAGCGGTCGACGGTTCCGATGCGGTCTGCGAGCTCTGGAATCTTCGCCGCCAACGCCGATACCTGTGCGTTGTAGGGAGCAACGACAAGGAAGTCCTCCTCCCGCAAGCGCGCGATCCTGCCATCCTTGTCGTGCCAGGTGCAGTTGCCGAGCAGGTCGCCGACGATCCGTGCGATCATGTCGACCTCCTCCGAGGAACGCGCCTGGTTACCGGTGTGCGGCACGAGGACGCAGCGCAGGCCGGCACCCGCGAACGCTGACGCTCGGCCACGAAGTGGGACGACCTCCTGCTGCTCGAGGCCAAGACCTGCCTTTGGCTGCACCTTGCCCTCGTAGTACACCTCGGAGGTAAACCGTGCGATGTCGGGGTGCAGCCGGTACGTGTCAGGGAGGAACAGGCCTCGGTCGGCCGGCATCGTCTCCGCACCGTCCAGCAGGTGATAGAGAGCAGACACCTCGCTGCCTTCGGGATGGCTGCTCTGGAGCGGCTGCTCCAGTTGCTGTGGGTCGCCAAGCAGGATGAGGTTACGTCCGGCGCGTGCGCTGCCCAGTACGTTGGCCAACGACATCTGGCCGGCTTCGTCGACCACCAGGACATCCACGCTCTGCTGGAACTCAGGCCTCGTCCAGCAAAATGCCGTCGCGCCCAGCAGGTTGATTTCGCCCTCCCCCAGCTCCTCGTGAATCCTGTCGTAGGAATCGATGCGTTCGATGCCGAAGTCACCGTCGTACTTGCCCGTCTGGCGATGGACGATCCGCAAGCCGAGCCCCCGGGCACGGGCACGCTCCGCCGCGGATTCAAGGAGATTGACGATCACTTTGTGGCTCACGGCCGTCACGCCCACCTTGAGCCCCTTCTCTATCAGCGTGCAGATGATCTCCCCGCCGGCATACGTCTTGCCCGTACCAGGTGGACCTTGCACAGCGAGCACCTCCCCGTCCAACGCGAGGGCGATTCGAGAGGCGGCCTGAACCGTGCTTTCTCCATCGATGGGCCGCGTGCCCCCTGCTGGCGCGCGCCGCAGCAAAAGGTCGAAGGCAGCATGGTAGGGCTCCCTACGCTCGAAGCCGCCTTCCAGAACCGCTTTGCCGAGGTCCACGAGGGCCTCCCTGAGGCTCTTGGAGGGAATGTGCTTGTGCAGCACCACGCTTTTGGGATGCTCGTCCAGAACCTTCTTTGGTTTTTGGATGTCGATCGTGTGCTCGGCGTAGTCGACCGACACAACCTTACCGAGGCGCGTCCCATCTCCGCGGTGGAGCAGGTCGCCAACGCGCGCGTCCAGTTCCTGGGGAGGGAAGCGGTACCGCTGTAAACGGGCCTTCTGCTCCACGACCTCCATGAATTCCAGATCCCACACCGCCCGGCGCTCGTCCTGCAGTTCGTCCTCCGGAAGGCCGAGCAAGCGGAAGTACTCCCACCAACTCGCCTTGTCCTCCCGGCGGTGGAACTCCATCATGTGCGCCAGCGCGAAGCGTGCCTGCTGTTCGTCGGATCGGTCGGCCGGGTCGGCAGGAATGTCGATCAGGAGCTGGTCGCGCAGCTCCTGCAGCTCCCGGTCCAGCTCGCTCACTTCGCCGGTCGCCGTTCCGTCGGCGAGTTCCGGACGCGGAATCTCCTGGCCGCCCTTGATCACTTCGGCACGAAGCGTTTCCAGCCAGTCCCGCAGCTTCAGCGTGGACTCGCAATCCTCCCGGTTGTAGTCCTCGACGATGCGGGAGTGCCGATCATCCGTTCGGAGACTCCCTTCGGCGACCGCGTTCTCCACCACTCGCCGGCTCGCGGATGCCTCCCGCAGATCCTGCCTGCGTTCGTAGCCGAAGAACGGCTCGAGGTCCTTGATGGAGTAGCGCTCGACGCTGGCGATCAGGGACCGCTTGACGACCCGGTGCAGATCCACGAAAGCCTCGCCGCGCAGCAACTCGTCGAGCTCGACCTCGCGCGTGGCGTAACGGCCCATGAGGCGTTTCAGCGCCGCCAGCTCATACGGCGCGAAGTGATACACATGGGCGTTCGGGTCACTCCGTCGAGCGGCTATGACCAGGTCGATGAAGACCTGGAAGCTCCTCCGCTCCTGCTCGGGGGTGGTCGCCCAGAGCGGCGTGTACCGGACCTGGCCCGCGTCATCCGCCACGACGTAGCCGAGCAGGTACTCCCGAACGCCGGCGTCGGCGAAACGGTCGCCTTCGAAGTCGAGGAATATGTCCTTCGGAGACGGGGCGGGAAGCAACGCGAAACCGTGCTCCGCGTCGAGCGGCTCCTTGATCTCATGGCGCGGCCCGCCAGTCTCGCGTCCAAGCTGCTGCACACGAGCTTGGTCGCGCACGCGCGACAGCGCCGCCTGCGAGCCGCGCGCAGGCTTCGGTACCGGATGGAGTCCGGCAAGGTCCACGAGGCGATCGACACCGAAGGTGCGGAGATTCTCGATCTGCCTGCGAGAGATGCCGGCGACGTAGCCGAGATGGTCGTCATTCCGCCGGCGCTTCTCACAGCCGACCCACCACGGGCAGTAGTCGCAGTGCGATACGGGCTCCGGGTAGGTCTCCGGGCGGTCCTCAAGGAACGTGCGCATCTCGGCGCTCAGCAAGCGGAAGTACGCGGCGTACTCGTCCACCCGGTAGCTCACGGGCGCGAAGTCCCCGCCGGGGGTGACCACGTGCATGCGCGCAGGCTGGACACCCTGGATGGCCTTGAGCGACTCGGAGTACACGCAGAGTTGCAGGACAGCCCCGGCGCGGGTCTCGCGGGCAAGCTTGGCGTCGTAGGCTTCGTACGACCAATCCCCGAGGTCGCTCGCGGTCGATACCTTCCTCAGGAAGTCGGGGCGTCCGGACCATCCGCCGTCCGCGAGCGTGCCCTGGTAGATCACATCGACGCCGGACCGCATTTGCGCAAGCGTCCCCTTGAGGCCCGTCCCGACACTCGAGTCCGGTCCGTCAGCACCCGCGACCTCGAGCCCCTGTGCCTTCAGCCACTCGAGATAGGCCTTCTCGTGCTCGATCCCCTTCTCGCGCAGATCGTCGAGCACCGGGCTGCGGCGAAACGGCGGTGTCGGTCCTCCTTCCGTCGCCCCCAAGTCGAGTCCCGAACGATGTCGGCACCCGAGGAAGTTGCCGAGATCGGTGGGGGCCAAAAGGAGGCCCTTCTCTGTCTTTTGCATTGAGGTTGTTCTTCTGGGGTTAGGGAACGGTCATGCGACGCTCACTTCGATGGCCGCCAGCCAGTGCTTGGCGCGCGAACGCGAGGTAGGCATGGAAGACCTGCACGCGCGGCTAACGCTCCGGTGAGCGGAGAGTTACGCCCCCATCCACCACCAACGCCTGGCCCGTGATGTAGCGGGCGTGGTTCGAGGCGAGGAAGGTGACGGCGTGGCCGATGTCCCAGGGGGAGCCTTCTATGCGTAGGGCCGAGGCGTTCTTGCGTTGCTCGCGCACCTCGGGGGTCATATTGGGGCCCTTCACCATTGGGGTGAAGACGGGACCGGGCATCACCGCGTTGACGCGGATGCCGGCTTCGCCGTGATCCACCGCCATGGCTTGGGTGAGGGCGATGACGGCACCCTTGGAGGTGGAGTAGGCGGTGTTGCCCTTGGGGCGGATGGCGGAGATGGAGCCGATGTTGACGATGGCGCCGCCGCCAGCTTCGACCATTGCCGGGATGAGGGTGCGGGAGGTTAGGTACATCGACGTGACGTTGGTGTTCATCACGCGCTCCCACACGGCCGGGTCGGTTTGGAGCACGGTGCCGGCAGCGCCGATTCCGACGTTGTTAACGAGCACTCGCGGCGGGCCGAGGTCTCGAGTGACCATCGACCGCAGCGCTTCGCAGTCGCTCTCGTCGGTGACATCGCCGGCGAAGGGAACTGCGGAACCGCCCTCACCTTCGATCATCTCCACGGTGCGCTGGCTCGCATCGGCGTCGCGGTCAACCGCCACCACGGCAGCACCGGCGCGAGCGAGGAGGATCGCCGCAGCGCGGCCATTGCCGATCTCGTAGCCCCTTGCGCCGCCGCCCGTGACGATGGCGACGCGCCCCTCAAGTCCAACATCATCGATGGCGTTCTCTGAGTCGGACATCGATCAGAACGGGTGCTGGTTGTCGGTGTGGGGACACCAACGGGCGGTGCGCAGGAACGGCAGCAGCGCTTCGAGAGCGTCGGCCGTGCCGATTCGCTCGAGCGCTTCGGCGGCGTAGCCGCTGACGTAACGGTTGGTGTCGTAGAGCGCCTCTTCGAGTGGCGCGACGGCCCCGGCCATCAGTGTCGTGGAGCCTTGCGCGGCGGCGCGAACGAGGGAGAGGGCAGCATCGAAGCGCACTTCCGAAGCACTGTCACACATTGCGCTGAGCAGCGCGTCGCGGCCTTCGCTTGAGGGCGGAAGGATGCCAATGGCCTCGGCGGCGGCGATCCGCACATGCACATCGTCGTCGCTCATGGCTTCGATCAAGGTTGTGATGGCCGCATCCGAGCCGATCTCCCCCAAGGCAAACGCCGCGTGCTTGCGCCCGCGCGGGGTTCCATTCAAGGCTACATCCTGCAAGCCGGGCACGGCCTCGCAGCCGAGTTGCACCAGTCCGTGCGCGGCGTTGCGCACAGTGGCGTCCTCCTGCCAGATGCGGCCGTTGTCCGAATAGCGACGCTTGTTCTCGTGCGGTTCGGCATTGCTGTCGAGGGCGTCGAGCAGCGTGCGTTGTTGGCCGGCAGTGGCCAAGCGATAGCCGGCGTTGATGCCGGTGGCCTCGTCGTCCGACCCGAGTTCCTCCGCATGCGCCTTGCCGTTCGCGCGGCAGCTGGCCCCACCGGAAAGCCAATCCCAGGTCGCCTGCCAGACCGGGGAGAGGTCGAGCGGAGGCGTATGTTCCGGGCGCTGCCACGGCTGGCTGGCTTGCGTCCGGCGTGGCGGCGCCATGCGCGTGAACTCGAACTTGAACATGTAGCGGTTCAAGTCCGTCTGGTTCCTCATCTTCCGATGCCAGATGTCGTAGTGGATCAGCACGAACGAGCCGGCCGCCCCGGCGATGGGGACCTCGGTGCAGATGCCTTCCGGCCGCTGGTTCAGGTGCTGGCTGCCGGCCATCACCGCGGTCGGGCCCTTGACCAGCTCCGTGTCCTGCGGAAAGTACATCACCATCACCCACCAAGGCCGATGGTTGCGCACACGCCGCGTGTAGCCCCAGTAGCTGTCCTTGTGGAACTCCTGCTCGTCGCTGCCAGGGGGATTGCGGTGCAGCGCCCGGTGCGGGTGCATGGAGTAGTCGGGCCCAAGCACGCTGCCCAGCGCTCCCCGCACCACTGGATCTTGGAAGAACTCGATCAACTCCGGGATCAACGGCAGCAGGTTGTTGCCGAAATGGCCCATGCCCGTCGCCCCTTCGCCCCGCCCGTCCGCCACGGCATCAAAGCGCTCGAAGATCGTCCGGTGATAGCTCTCGGGCAACGAGGAGCGCAGCACCAGAAAGCCATTGGCAAGGAACTCCCGGCACTGATCCGCGCTGAGGGGGATGGGTGGGCGACTGGCGTTCTGCCGCCGCACGTTCAAGGGATAGGTACGCATGAAACCAAGCCTACCGTGGAATTGCGCGCGGTGGCGTCATTCTTCGGCGCAAGCTCCTAGCGCAGCACCCGCACGCGGTGGTTGTCCGTGTCGCCGACGAAGATGCGGCCGTCTGGCGTTGCGTACACCCCGTGCGGGCGGGCGAGACCGCAGTGCAGCGGGTCGCCGTCTGGGCCGTCGTGGTTTTCACCATCGCCGAGTACGGTGTCGATGTGTCCCGTGGCGCGGTCGATGCGGCGCACGGTGTGGCTTTCGGTGTCGGCTATGTAGATGTCGTCACCGCTCACGGCGATGCCCTTCGGTCCGGCGAGGCTGGCAGAACGCGCATCGCCGCCATCGCCGGCGTAGCCGAATTGGCCGCTGCCGGCGACATGCTCGATGCGTCCGCTTCGCATGTCGATGCTGAGCACGGCGTTGCCCTCGCGGAGCGTGAGGAAAAGCTCCCGACGATCCCCCGCGTCGTCGAAGGCGAGGGAACGCGGACCGTTGAGCGGCGCATCCGCAATCGAGCCACCCGGCGGCGTCGGCGCCTGCTCGCCAGTGCCGGCGAACGTGTCTATGACCCCGGTTTCGGGGTCGATGTGTCGAATCCGGTGATTGCCGATGTCGCAAATGAGGATGGCGCCGTCCTCGGCAATCTCGATGGAATGCGGCTGCCGAAGCATGGCGTCGGTCGCGGGTCCACCATCGCCGGAGAACCCCGCCTCCCCGTTTCCGGCCATCGTCTCGATCCGCCCACTCCCCGCATGCACCCGTCGCACCACGTGCGCCGTCATGTCCACGAACACGAGGTTGCCGGCGGCGTCGAAGCGCAACTCATACGGCTGCTCAATGTCCGCCTCGGTGGCAGGCCCCCCGTCGCCGGCATTCCCCTTGCGACCACTCCCCACCACCGTCTCGACCGTCCGCCCCTCTGGGTGCACCCGCCGGATCCGATGATTGCCAAGGTCGCAGAAGTAGAGCCACCCATCCGGCCCCACAGCCACCCCAAACGGCTCCGCAATCCGGGCCCCGGCGCCGAACTGCCCATCCGCACAGGCTCCAGCAACCCCGTCACCGATGATCGTCGCGGCATGCGGCTCAGCCATCGCGCTCCCCTTCCTCGCCAAAGCCCGCAATCCTGCAACCTCTGGCTGCGCCGTGTCCAACCCGGAGGCGCTATAGTCGCCACGCGTTACGGGCCCGTCGGCAGCCGATGTAACGCCAGCGGTTTTAGGGGTGTGACGGACAACAGGCGAAGCAAGAATGCTGGTCAAGATTGAGCCGCTGAAGCCGGCGGAGCTTCCAGAACGCAAGAGGCCGATTCTGGCGATGATCGGTCCCGGGGTTGTCATGGCCGGGCTCGCCATCGGGTCCGGCGAGCTGATCATGTGGCCCTGGATCACCTCTGTGGTGGGGGCGCAGCTCCTCTGGGCGGCGGCGATCGGCATCTTCCTGCAGCTCTGGGTCAACATCGAGATTGGCCGCTGGGCCGTGGTCACCGGCGAGAGTCCGTTCACCGGCATGGCGCGGGTCATCAAGCTGACGGTTTACGTCTTCGTGTTCGTGATCTTCGTCGGCAAGTTCCTGCCGGGGTGGGCGCGGGAGACGGGCATCGCGCTGCGGGACCTGATTTTCGGGCCGGGGCACGACAGTCCGGCGTGGCTCTGGACCGCGATCGTCTTCGCCTTGGTCGCCGCCATTCTGTTCGGGCCCAAGGTGATCTACACGGCAGTAGAGCGCTGCATCATGGGGCTGATCGTGGTCATCGTCGCTGGCCTCATCTACGTCGTCTGGGAGATCGGCTCGGCAGAGATTTTCCTCGCCATGTGGCAAGGGGTGATCAGCTTCTTCAGCTTTCCCGACTTCCCCGTGGATGTCCTTGCCGACGATGGCTCGGTGCGCGATCAACTCACCTTCAACCGCTTCTTCGGTGCCGTGGTGTTCGCCGGGGCGGGCGGCCTCGGCAACCTCTACTACGCCTACTACCTGCGCGAGAAGAACATCGGCATGGGCGAACGCATGCCGTCGCTGATGAGCCCGGCGCACAAGCACGAGATCAAGGAACTCGATACCGGCTATGTCTATGCCGACACGGCGGAAAACCGGCGCCGGTTCAAGGACTGGTTCCGCTACATCGTGGTGGACCAGACGCTCTTTTTCTGGCTGCTCGGCAGCTTCACCATGTTCCTGTTCGTTTTCGGCGCCCTTGCCGTGTTGCATCCGATTGGCCTCGTGCCAGACCGCGCGAGCCTGGTTTGGGACCTTGCATCCATCCTCGAACAGAGCATGGGCACGTTCGGCCGCTACCTCTTCCTCATCGTTGGCATGGCGGCCCTGTTCAGCACGCAACTCGGCGGTGTCGACGGTGGCAGCCGCATCTTCGCCGACCTCCTGCACACCAATTTCAAGTTCGGCAAGTGGCTGAAGCTCGAACAGTGGTATCTGGTGCTGGTCGGCACGACGATGGTCATTGGCGTGTTCAGCGTCTGGTTCTTTGGCAAGTACGACATCGCCGGCCTCGACTTCCTATTCATCGCGGCGCTGATGAGCGGCTTCGTGATGGCCATCTACGTGCCGATGGTGCTCTACATGAACCTCACCTACCTGCCGAAGTCCGCCCGCCCAGGCTGGATCAACATCTTCTTCATGGTGCTGGCTTCGGCCATGTACATCGGCTTCGCCGGCTACACCATCTACAGCAAGGTGGTGGAGGTCGTGGCACCGGCGTAGCGTGCAAGGCGACTTCCAGGCCCTCGGCTGGCGACCGCGAGCCCGCCTTCCGTCCCAGGTGCCCTGCGTCTTCCAGGGATCACGACCCGGCCATGCGGAGCGCAGGTGCGTTCCTGCTATGCTCGCCGCCATGGACACCGCCTGCTTGGAGCACCGCCTCACCGACGACGAACGTCGGCATTTCGACGAACGCGGCTACCTGATCGTTCGCAATGTGTTGCCGCCGGACTTGATTGCGGAACTCACGGAAGCCGCCGACCGGCTCGATGCGGAGTTTCGGCCCACCTACGAGCTAAAGCCCAGCCAGCCGCTCAACCGGCTCGACTTCATCGGCTTCGATCCAGCCTTTCTCAAGCTGCTCGAATGGCCGAAGACCATCGCGCGGGTCATCGACATCCTCGGCTGGCACATCCAGCTCTACCACAGCCACGCCATCGTCACGCCGCCAATGCCGGCGGATTACGTGCCGTCGTCGCCTCGCCTCGGCTGGCACCAGGACAGCGGCCGCCTCAACATCGACATCGAATCCGAACCGCGCCCGCGCATCTCGCTGAAGGTGGGGTTCTTCCTCACCAGCACGCTGACGCCGAACCGGGGCAACTTCCATGTCGTGCCCGGCAGCCACCTCTCCAACGCGCTTGAGTTTCCGCACGAGGGCGAAGAACACCCAGACGCCACGCCCATATTGGCAGACGCCGGCGATGCCGTGTTCTTCGACCGCCGCCTCTGGCATGCCGCTGGCCGCAATCGCTCCGACGTGACGCGCAAGGTGCTGTTCTACGGCTACAGCTACCGCTGGCTGCGCCCACGCGACAACATGACGGTTGACCACTATCTTGCGGACGCAGATCCCATCCGCCGCCAGCTTCTCGGCGCGAGCCCCAACGGCGGCTTCGGCTACACCTCGCCGGCGGACGACGACGTGCCGCTCAAGGCTTGGGTGCGGGAGCACATGGGCGAGGATGCGGTGGTCGCGTAAGGACACCTTCGGCCGCCGGAACGCCAAGCAACGAAACGCACACCATCGGGAGAACCCATGCTCACCATCTATCACGTCAAGGGCACCCGTTCGGTGCGCGTCATCTGGGTCTGCGAAGAACTGAACGTGCCCTATCAGGTGGAAGTCATCGACTTCTCGCCGGAATACCGCGCCAGCCCCGAATGGCGCGCAAAGAGCCCCACCGGCAAGGTGCCGGCCATGACCGATGGCGACCTCACCATGTTCGAGTCCGGCGCGATGGCGGAGTACGTGCTCGATCGCTACGGCTACGGCAAGCTTCAGCCGTCGCCCGGCACCCTCGCCTCCGCCCATTGTCGGCAGTGGTGCTGGTTCGCCGAGGCGACCTTCGCGCGCCCCTTGGGCGAGATCGTCAACCACCGCCGGGTGGCGCCGAACGGCGAACTCGTGGATTTCGTGATCGAGGACTGCAAGGCGCGGGCCCGCACCTGCATCGACGCCATCGAGGAAGTAGTGTCGACTTCGCCCTACCTGGTTGGTGGCACCTTCAGCCTCGCCGACATCATGAACGGCTACACGCTCATGCTGGCGGACAACTTCGGCGTGCTCACGGACGACCATCCGCACACGATGGAGTATTACCAGCGCCTGGGCGAGCGGCCTGCGTTTCAGGTGGCGCGAGAGGCCGGCTGAGGGCGATCTTTGGAGGGAGGGCGTCTCGCCCTCCATTCCGCGCCGCCAGGCGCGCCAGACGGTTGGAGGCGATGTGTCAAACCTAGCGCAGGATACCGACCACGACGCCGAACTCGAAGAGCGCCAGTACCTCTTCGACCTCAACGGCTTTCTCGTAATCGATAACGTGCTGACAGAAGGCGAAGTAGCCGAACTCAACGCCCTGATCGACACTCAAGACCTGCCCCCGCCACCCGACAACTTCCCTCGCTTCGGCAGCGCCGCCGGCGCCATCCGCAAGAGCGGGCCCGGCTTCCTGCAGTGGGGCGAACCGTTCGCCCGCCTGATGGATCATCCGGCAGTCCTACCCATTCTCCGCTTCCGCCTGGGCGAGTGCTTCCGCCTCGAACGCCTCTACGGCATGTACATGCGCCAAGGCTCCCCGGCTGGCCGCCTTCACGCCGACTACGGCGCCATCGCCCCCAATGCAACCTCCGTACCCGGCGAGTTCTACCCCTTCCGCGACAACCGCATGTCCGCCGGCTTCATGGTGGCGGCGTGGAACCTGCGCGACACGGGCCCGGACGTCGGCGGCTTCTGCTGCGTCCCCGGCAGCCACAAGAGCGCATTCCGAATGCCGGAACGCCTCCGCAAGGGCCACCAAGACAGCGATTGCGTGCAGATCGTCAAGGCTCCCGCCGGCAGCCTAACCGTCTTCACCGAATCCCTAACCCATGGCACCGCCCGCTGGGACGCCGACTACGAACGTCGCACCCTGCTCTACAAATACTGCGTCTCCAACATGAGCTGGGGCGCCACCCGGGTAACGGCACCCGAAGGCATCGACCTCACGCCCCGCCAACAGCAACTCCTCGCCGGCCCGGCTGACCCGCTAACGCACTTCCCCTCGTTGTTCTCGGACGAAATCGCAAACTGACGCGACATCTTGCCGGTGGCGAATCTCAGCGCATCGCCGGCCCGATGCGGGCGGCGTAGCGGCTGCGTAGGAGTTCCATGCGCGGGCCAAGGGGACTCGCCTGCACTTCGTCGCCGCTTGGGCCGAGGACTAACCAGTCCGTGACGTCGCTCTGCCATCTAGTCCACGCCGGTGAGGCATCCAGGGCCGGTTCGCCCGTTCGGGCGAAGGCGAGCCAGTGGGTCATCAGTCGGGAACCGAGGCTGCGCAGGTGTTCGTTGTCCGAGTCTTGGCTGCGGAACAGCAGGGCGCCGTCGAAGCCGTGTGGGGCGCCGGGGGAGTCTTCCACGGGTGGGGTGGCGGGGAAGTCTATGTAGTAGAGCCACGCTGGGGAGACGGCCTTGGTCATGCCTTCGGCGAGTGCCTGAGCTGCCAAGAGGTAGCGGTTGTCACCGAACATGCGCTGGATGCCGCGGTCATAGCTGACGGCGAAGTCGGTGGAGTAGGCGGCCTCGGCGGCGGGGAAGTCGTCGCCCCACCAGACTTCGTATTGCGCGGGGGTGACGCCGGAGGCGGGCATCACGCTGCCTTCGAAACTGTTGCCGCCGGCGATCACGGGCACTTGGTTGGCTTCGCCGCGCAAGGCCACGATGCCCGGTTCTTCAACGAGGGTGACGCCATCAACGATGGGGAGCTGGAAGCCTTGGAGCGCGGCCACCAAGGCGTCGGCGTCGAGAGCGCGGAGGTCTTCGGCTGTGCTGGCGTCCGCCGAGACGCGGGCGATCAATTCCTTGCCCATCGTCTCCGCGTTGGGTGCGGCACCGAGTCCCATCCCGAACGGCGCTGGCGTGGGAGCGCTCGATGTCCTCGGCAACGCCCACGCGCCGTAGCCGCTTTGCGAGATGGCGCCGTGGAAGAGGCCGGCGCCCGCTTCGCTCGCGAGAAGCAGGCTCACGGCCATGCCGCCGGCAGAGATGCCGAAGATGGTCACCTGATCGGGGTTGCCGCCGAAGGCGGCGATGTTGTCGCGCACCCAAGTGAGCGCCAGCACCATGTCCATGAGGGCGAAGTTGGCTTCGGGGCCGTCGAGCGCCGGATGGGCGAGGAAACCGAGCGGGCCCAGCCGGTAGTTGAGCGAGGCGATTACGATGCCCTCTTGGGCGAAAAGTTCGCCGGGGATGGCGCCCGATCCGGCGCGGAACCCGCCGCCGTGCAGCCACACCATCACAGGGCGTGCGGCATCGTCGGCCGCGGGAGTCCAAACGTTGATCGTTAGGCAATCCTCGTCGGCGTTCTCCGACCGCGGCTGAGGACATACCGGCCCGTAGTCCGTCGCCTCAAGCGTGCCACCGTGTGCAGGAGCCGGCGTCGGCGGCAGCCACCGGGCGGCGCCGACAGGCGGCGCGGCGTAGGGAATGCCGAGAAAGCGAACAGCCCCATCCTGCTCGACGCCTCGAACGGCGCCTTGACGGACTTGAACGGTGACAGGCCTGCCAGCGTCATCCGCTCCAACACCAGCCGCCCGTACTTGCCCGAGTGCCGGCACGCCGAAAATCACGCCCAGCGCGGCGCAAAACACCGCCACTCCCGCTGCCCGCTGCCTTGCTTCGCTGATCAATACTTCCTCGACGCATGCGTTCGGGAACATCGTAGCGCCTCGGACGCGAACGAGGGCAAGATCCAATCGCCCTAGAACGTCACCTAGCGCGTGAATAAGGCGGGGCCTTCGGAGGCAAGGCATTCTGCCTTCCTGCGCGCCCTCAGGCGCGCTGGCGCGACTGCAAAAGAAAGCGCCTATCGGCGCTAGGGAAGGCAGAATGCCTTCCGTCCGAAGGCCCGCCTATTGCATGGCTTCCTCCTCAAGTCCAGCCAATCTGCTTCGCGATGTTCCGAGCGGAAGCGACGTACCTCGCTCGCAAGAAACGCCTAACCCAAGAGCTCCAGCGCTCGGTCGATCAGGGTCGGCATGGATAGGCGGGTGATTTCCCAGCTTGGGTCCACGCGTTTTCGGCGGCGGTGGAGGCTCAGATTGAAGCCGGTGATGATGGCGAATTTGTAGGCGGCCAGCGCCCGGAACCAGTTGAGGTTGGGCAGGGGCTTGCCCCAGGCTTCGACGTACAGGGACATCAGCGTGTCGGGGTCCAGGAATGATGGGCGGGGAGCGGCGCCGGCGTCGGGACTTGGGGCCCAGGCTTCTCGGTCGCTGAAGGTGCAGATCCAGCCGACGTCGTTCAGGGTGGCGCCGATGCCGGTCAGTTCCCAATCGATCACGGCCAGGAGTTTCGGCGGCTCGCCGGTCGTGGGTGGGGGCTCGAAGAAGACGTTGGAGGTTTGAAAATCGCCGTGGAAGATGCCCACCGGAGCGTCTTCCGGCAGCGTTTCGAGCAGACGGCGGCGGCAATCCGGTGCGCGTGCGAGCAGTTCCGGATCGGCGGCGCGCTCGAAGAAGCGATCCCAGCGTTCGACGTCTTCGTTGAATGGCACGGGGTCGCCGAGGTACGGCGTCTTGGCGTGATCCACCGCGTGGATGCCGGCCAGCGCCTGCATCACCTGGCGGCCCATGTCGTGCTTGATCTCGTCTGGCAGCGCGTCCGTCCACTCGCCGGGGCCCAAGCGCAGCACGTCGCCCTCGAGCTTCGGCACCACGAAATAGGGACAGCCGAACCATTCGAGGTCTGCGCCCGACCATTGCACCGAACAATGCGGCACGTCGGTTCCATCCAAGGCGTTCAGCACCTCCACCTGGCGCAGCACGTCGGCAGTGCCGCGCCAGTTGACGTTCGGCGGCGGCAGGCGAATAAACCACGACTCCCGGTCTGCATCCGAACCCTCGCCCAGAACCACGTCGAAGCCCCACGAGAAACCGGCATGGCCGGGCATGGTGTGAACGCCCTCGATGACTAGATCTTCGCGGCCGTATCGGGCCGCCGCGAATGGCCCCAGCCGCTCGGTGAGTTCGTCGAGTTCCACGGGTCGCTAGACCGGCGCTGGGCCGGGGAACTGATCCCGCAAGAGGCGCTTCAGGATCTTGCCGCTTGGGTTGCGCGGAATCGTCTCCACGAAAGCCGCCCCCTTGGGCTGCTTGTAGCCCGCAAGCCGTCCTTGGCAGAAGTTCACGACGTCGGCTTCCGTCAGCGCCGGGTCGGTCTTCACCACCACCGCGAACGGCGACTCGCCCCATCTCTCGCTCGGCTGGCCGATGACCGCCGCCTCGGAGATGTTGGGATGCTCCTGCAACACCTTCTCGATCTCGGCGGGATAGATGTTCTCGCCGCCGGAGATCACCATGTCCTTGATCCGGTCTTCGATGTAAACGAAGCCGTCGGCGTCCATTCGCGCCACGTCGCCGGTGTGCAGCCAGCCGTCCACCAGCGTTTCCGCCGTGGCTTCCGGGCGATTCCAGTACTCCCGCATGACGTGCGGCCCCGCCACCAGCACTTCGCCGGCCTCGTCCGCGTCGCAGTCCGTACCGTCTGGACGCACCACGCGAAGGTCGGTGTGGAAGAACGCCTTGCCGGTGGAGCCGATGCGCTTGAGCGCGTTTTCGGGATCAATGAGGGCTGCCGGGCCGCACGACTCCGTGAGGCCATAGATCTGATGCACTTCGATGCCGATCTTGGCGTATTCCTCGATCAGCGACTCCGGCACCGGCGCGGCGCCGGAGAGGCACCAGCGCCAGCTTGAGAAGTCGTAGCGGGAGAGGTCTGGCACCTGCAGCATGAAGTTCAGCATCGCCGGAACGGCCACCGCGATGCTCACCTTCTCTTCCTGAACGAGTTCCCACGCGCGCACCGGATCGAAGCTGCGCATGACGATGCTGGTGACGCCGCGATAGACGTTCACCGCGATGGGGGTGAGTGCGCCGACGTGGAACATGGGCAGGGGCGAGAGAAAGCGGTCGTCTTCGCGGTAGTAGGTGGTGGCGGCGATGGTGATGCAGGCCCAGATGGAGGTGGAGTGGGTGTGCACCACACCCTTGGGGAGGCCCGTGGTGCCGGAGGTGTACATGATGTAGAGCATGTCGTCGGCGCCGGCACCGATGGCCGGCTCCTCATCGGCGGCAGCGTCGCGGAAGGCTCGGTACGGTTCGGCGAAATGCGCGGTTTCGCCGGCGCCTTCGAGTTGCAGCCATTGGTGGATGTCGGTGCGGTCGCCTCGGGAATGCAGATCCGCCACGAGCTCGGCGAAGTCGTCGTCGAAGATGAGCCGAGTGACACCGGCGTCTTTGAGGATGAACTCGAGCTCATCGCCCACGAGACGCCAGTTGAGCGGCACCACCACCGCGCCGATCTTGCCGAGCGCAAAGAACGCCTCGACGAACTCGGGGCTGTTCATCATCAAGAGCCCCACCCGCTCGCCCTTGGCGATGCCGGCGCCGAGGAAGGCATTCGCCACCCGGTTGGCGCGCAGGTTCAACTGCTCGAAATCAAGCCGCTCCCCGGTGTGGCTGTCCACATACGCCTCTCGATGCGGCGTCAGAAACGCCCGCTTCGTGAGCCACCAGCCGACGTTGTCTTCCAATGTTCCCTCCCGTGTCTTCGCGTCTTGCGGCAATGGCACCGCCCCATGCGGACGCCATGCCGATGGGGCGCGGCGCAGAAGCCGGCGACTGTAGCACCGGCGATTGGCGGCGGCTACACGCTTGGGCGTCAGCCGTGCAAGCCCTCCGCTGGGCCGGCGTCCTCGCTCTGGCGGGGCGGCTTGCCGCGTACCGTCGAGGTCCGGTCAGGCAACCTCGGGGCGGTGCATGGTGCGGAAGGAACCAGGTTCCCACTCGCGCAAGGCAACGAGGAGGCAGGTGCCGGTGGCGGCGGCATCGACGCGCACCTCGTCGCTTCGGGTGAGTTCGTCGAACTCGTCCATCGCTTCGGCGAGCTTGACGCGAAGCTGCACGGCGGACTCTGCCGACAACATGCCCCAAGCGAACCGGTGCAGGTCCCGGGCCGGGTCGAACGGGCCGGCCAAGAGGTCCCCTTGGATGTGCTCGACGAAGTAACGGTGGATCGGCCCGTCCGGCAGCCAGGCGAAGTTGCGTGTGATGAGCAGGCGAATGCGATTGCCGGGCAGAAGCTCGATGACGCCCATGCGGTCGAGGCGAGCGAGGAGGCCAATCAGTTGCGGTTCAGTGAACCGGTAGCGAGCCAGAATTCGCTCGAACGACCAGCGGTTCAGCACACAGACGGAAACCAGCAACAAGGCCGGATTGCCCACCACCTCCCGCTCCTGTTCCACCGTGAGGGACGGTACGCGAAGGCGCTGCTCGTCGGCGAGACGAGCAAGCTCAAGGAGGTCAATGTTCGCCAGTTCACTCACCGCCTCGAGGCGGGCGAGCGAAAATGCGCCGGTGGAGAAGAGCCGCTTCACGCTGCTCTCCGAGAGCTTGAGTTGTCGTGCCACTTCGACGTAGGAGACGCCGCGCGCCTTGAGCGCCCGCTTCAGCGCGCCGACGATCCTCATCGATTGGGACATGGGTATCACCATGTAGTACCAAGACGCTAGTACAATGACACTTTCGCGGTGGTGGTTGCAAATGCTAGTCCATGAGGCGAATGTACCAGCACATCCATCGCATGGAGAAACGCCATGAACATGCATCTCGGCAAGGCTCTGTCCACGCTTGTGGCAACGTTCGGCAGCATCGCCGCCGTGGCCGGAGAGGAGGTCTGCCCCTTCCAGCTCCACGAAATCGACACCGGCATTGCAGAGCATCAGACCATCGTGCCCGGTTCGTTCACCGACCCACAGAGCGCGGAAATCGCCGTGCTGGAGCGCGTGGGCGGCGGCGTCCTCGTAAGGATTCTCCAACTCAAAGCCGGCGAGTGGCGGTTCGTGGCTGGGACGGCGGCTGAGGGCCAGGTGGCGTTCGTGGATGTCCTGCAGTTGGACGGCCGCGATTACCCCGTACTCTATCGGGACGGCGGCCTTGCCATTATCGACGTCCACCAGGCCCGCGAGCGCGCCTTCGTGCCCTTCCCGTTCCATGTGCGAGCCCCCGAAGGCGGTGGTCTTCCCCGCGTCGACGTGACGATAGACCTGAACGGTGACGGTCTCGACGACCTCGTGATGCCGGATGCCGATGGCTTTTGGATGGCCATGCAGAAGGCGGATGGCTCGTTTGGCACTCCCGTTCGACTTGGGCCGAGGGAGCCGCACCTGATGGAGAAGGCATACGGCGACGAACGCACCTATAGCGAAGTAGGCATCACGGTGCAGAACATCCCGTGGTACCTCGGGCGCATCCACCGGCTGGACTATGACCGTGACGGCCGCCAAGACCTCCTGTTCTGGAACGAAGACCATTTCGAGCTGCATAGCCAGAACACCGATGGCAGCTTCGGTGCGACGCCCCAGGAACTCGCCACCGATGTGGAGTTCGATTTCGATGGCGCCTACGCACTCGCCTTCCAGTTCGGCGACCGCGGCGTGCCGTCGCTCCTGCTCGGCCTCGGCGGTCGCTTCGACTACACCGTCCTGCACGGCTTCCACGACCTCAACGGCGACGGCGTGGCGGACCTCGTCACCGTCTCCTTTTCCGGCCGGCGCGTGTTCAGCCTGCGCGGGACGTTCGGCATTCACTTCGGACGGCCGGAACCGGGTGCAACCACCTTCGCGGCCACGCCCGACACGGTGGTCGCGACACCTGGCCCCGCCGGCGGCCTCGCATGGGGCTACGCGACCCAGCGCTATCTCGACATCGACGGCGACGGCGCGACGGACTTCGCCCTGGCCGCCGTGGACACGGGCCTCGGCGGCATGACGCGGGCGATGGTCGGCAAGTCCATCACCATCGACCTCGCCCTCTACCGCTTGCGCGACAACGCCTATCCCACCGAACCCGATGCCGTCCGCCGCGTGCGAACCCGCTTCGCTCCCTTCGACAAGCGCGGCGTGCTGTTTCCCTTGGTGCTGATCGGCGACATAGACGGCGATGGCCGCTCGGACCTTCTCACCGGCAATCGCTGGGACCGGCTGTCGGTACACATCGGTGGCGAGGGGCCAGACCCGTTCGCCGGCGAGCCCCAGCACGTCACGGTGGACCTCCCCAGCAACGAGCTCAACTCCATGATGGCCGACTTGGACCACGATGGTCGGGAAGACGTGGTGCTGTTCCATCCATCCGAAACAGCAGCAAACCGGGTCGTCGTCCTGATGGCCGGAGGAGCGTAATGGACGAAGCAGCACCGGGCCAGAGCACGCGCCTGCGCCTGCAACGCCTCGCCAAGGGCGCTCTCTTCGTCGGCATCGCCGCCGGCTATACGCTTCTCTTGGCCTTGGCCTTAGTCCTGCACGGCTGGAAACCAGCGCTCCTCGCCCTCTTCTTCGTCATCGTCGGCCAGTTCTTCCGCCACATCGCCGGCGAAGCCGACCGCATCGGCTGGCGCCTCGATGCCGAGCACGACGACGAGACGCCAGGGGCACAGGCGGACTCCGACACGAGGACGTACCAAAAGCGCATGCTCTGGCTGTTCGCAGGGCTGGCACAATTGCCGAACGTCGCCTTGGTGGCGCAAGCGACACTCTTGGCCGGCGCTGAGTCGGCCGCAGTCACGGCGGGTTTCCTGCTCGCAATCGAAGTGTTGTACCTGACCGTCCGCCGCCTGAACCGACAGACCGCCTTCCGCGAGGCAAGCTACGGCTTCAAAGACCGCGGCCCCCTCTCCGGTGGCCCCACCCCCATCGACGCCTCCCGCGAACGCCGCGAGGCAGAGGTGGAGCGCAAGCTCGCGGAACTCCGAAAAATGGCCGAAGACGGCCGCATCTCGCGAAGGGCGTACGAAAAGGCCTGCGACCGCCACCGCGTCCGAGTGGTGATGGCAAAGGATGAAACGTGACGGTCTCCACCGAGGCCTAACCTTGTCCAGCCGCCAAGCGTGATTCACGATGCTACGAAACGCCGCGATGTGTCTGCAGCCCTATCGTGGTGTTGCCCAGTGTGCGAAAGTCGCCCCTCCGGCGGATGGGGACCGTGCGGCACCGTACCTTTATTGTCGGGAATCCGAGAGAGGGCATATGAAGGAAATCTACACTTGGGTACCGTGGTTCCGGGAACTGGGGCGAGTGATCGCCGATGGCGACCCGGATGACTTGGTACGTCGCGCAAAGGCGACCCAGTGGAGCGAAGGCGACGACTCCGCTCCAATCAGTCTGTTCCGCTATGGCGACGAGAACGTCGACCCTTTCTCGTTCGTTTACACACTGGCATCACGCTGTGGCAGCCTCGCGTCCCGTACTCGGATCTGCACGAGCGTCGAAGATGTGTTCGGACTCGACGCGAGCATGCCGGTCGACGACGACGACGCTTTCATCTTCCCCCAAGGCACGCCACAGAACACCCTGTTTCACATGAACGGAGCGGGGAATCCCCCGCTCTTGTGGCGGCTTTTCCAGGATGCGGTGCGTGGAGTGTCGTCCGTCAGCGACGCGCACTTCAGCGAGGCTCTCGGAATCGGCAACGTCGGCACCGCGAAGCTCAGCCAGACTCTGTTTCTGGTCAATGCTGCCGACTTTATCCCGTACGACAAGACGACGGCCCTGTTCCGAGCCGATGCACCTTCCGGTTCACCCGACTTGGCGACATATCGCGAGTCTATCGCACAGCTTCGCGGTCGCTTTCCTGGATGCGAAACATGGGAGATTAACCTGTTCGCCTATCTGGTGTGGTCGGGCAAGCTCAAGGTTGGCGCTAATGCGTTTTGCGCTAGCACCAGACTCAACCGCGCCGACACCGAATTCGACGAGGAGTTCTTCAAAAACAACTGGATACGCACAGACGGCCCGGGCAGCCACGACTATTGGGTCGGTCCCCCGAAGAACGACACGAGGAGTGGAACGTCGCACTACCAGCTCGATGACCCGGAGCCAGGAGATCTGATCTTGCTCGGTCGAGGCTCGGACGGCAGAGGGGTTGGCGTCGTCACAGGCAACGACTACTCGGCATCAGAAACGCCGGACGGGAATGACAGGATTCATGTCGTTTGGATCAACAAGCAAAGTTGTCCCGGCGTAAGCAACGTACAAACCGGCATCTGGAAAGCATGGAAGATATTGGCAGACTACAGGAACGCCGAGCCATACCGCCCGACGTTTGAGATGCTAGACCGACTGACAGGAGCCGATCCCCAGGTGCAACCACCAAGGCATGCGCCTGTCTCGAGCGTCTCCCACCCTCGCAACCAGATCCTCTACGGCCCCCCTGGTACCGGCAAGACGTGGAGCACGGTCAATCTTGCACTTGCCATCGTCGACGGCAAGACCGAGGCGGATCACGACCTCGAGCGCTATCACGAGTTGCTCGAAAGTGGCCGTATTGCCGCGGTGACTTTCCATCAGAACTTCGCCTATGAGGATTTCATTGAGGGCATCCGGCCGGTGCTCGGTGACGTCGGCGGGCTCCGCTACGAGAGGCGCGATGGACTATTCAAGACCATGGCAGAGCGTGCCAAGAATGCACCGGAAGAGCAGCGCTTCGTGCTGATCATCGACGAAATCAACCGGGGCAATGTCGCGCGCATCTTCGGTGAGCTCATCACGCTAATCGAGGAGTCTCGCCGTGACGACGGGGCGGAGAAGACGGTGGTGAAACTACCCTACTCCGGCAACGAATTCTCGGTACCGGGCAATCTGTACCTGATCGGTACCATGAACACCGCAGACCGCTCTATCGAACTGCTCGACACCGCGCTGCGCAGGCGCTTTGTCTTTCGCGAACTGATGCCCGATGTACACCACCCAGACCTGCCGCAAGACGTCGGCGGCGTCGACTGCCGGCAACTTCTAGGCGCAATGAATCAGCGGACCACGCTCCTGCTCGACCGCGAGCACCAAATCGGCCACACATACCTCCTCGACGTTTCGAGCCTTGAGGAACTAGGGCAGCGCTTTCGCGAACGCATCTTCCCGCTGCTGCAGGAGTACTTCTTCGACGATTGGTCGAAGATTCATGCGGTGCTTGGTGGCAATCCGTTCGTCGTATCGAGCACACCCGACCTGCGCGCAGAACTCGCCGATCTCGTGGACCCGGACCAGCGTATTTGGCAACGCCTATCGGACAGCGACCCACGATGGACCTCCGCCGACGCCTACCGCGCCATCTACCAAACCGGTACCGACGCGGATGCGTCCTGATGCACAGCGTACATACGGTCCGGGAACACGAGAAGCTTGAGCCGGGGCCGAACCTGACGGCGTCGGAAATCTCCGAACTCGGTGATTTCGCGCGCCGCGTGCTCAAGCGGAGCGACGGCGACCTCGCGGCGAGCAACTACGTCGGCGTCGTCACAACGTCGCGGGGAACCGTGCTGGAGATTCTTCCCAAGATGGACCTCGTGGCCGATGGCGACCACGAGTCAACGAGACGCCTGTTTCTGAACATGCTGAGGTCGTGGCGCGGGACGTCCGAGGGACCGTTGCCACCGTCGCACATTCGCGCCATGTCGCGGTTACCGATGCTGGAGGCGTTCGTGCTCGAGTTTCTCAGAGCGCTGTTGCTGCTGGCGCGAAGCGGCTTGGCGAAACGCTATCGCACGGTGGAAGAGAACCAGCCCTACCTGCGCGGTCGCCTGCTGTTTCGCGACCACCTGCGAGAGAACGTCGCCAACCGGACACGGTTTTTCGTTGCGCACACCGAGCTGAGCAAGAATCGGCCAGCGAATCGCCTCATCCAAGCAGCGCTTCATCGGCTTGCGCCCCGCGTGCGCGACGCCCACAACCGGGAGCTTCTTGGTCAGTTGCGTATCGCTTTCGCCGACATCCCGCCATCGAGCAACATCCACGGCGACTGGCGGGCGCATCACGTGGATCGGTCGATGCGACACTACGGCCCGGTGATGCAATGGGTGGGCTTGTTCCTGTTTCACCGTGGCCTTGCCACCTTCTCGGGCACGCACGAAAACGTCAGTCTCTTGTTCCCGATGGAGCAGGTATTCGAGGACTTCGTGACGGCGAGCTTCCGTCGTCACCAGCGGGACTATCGTGTGAGGGCCCAGGGCCCGCAGAGCCACATGGCGACCCTCGAAGGCAAGCTAGCCTTCCAAACCCGACCCGACATCACACTTGCCAGGTCGGGGAAAGTCGCGTTCGTGCTCGATGCTAAGTGGAAGCGCATGGAGGCGGCGCAGGACGATGTGCGCCACGGCATTGCCCAAAACGACGTCTACCAGATGCACGCCTACGCGGGCCGCTACGAATGCAATGCAGTGGCGCTGGTGTATCCGGCGAACCGATCATTCGCCGCGCCCTATCGCTACCGGCTGTTCGACGGTCGCACGCTGCTTGCAACACCGTTCGATGTGACCGACCCGGAAGGCAGCGTGAGAAAGACGGTACAGATGCTCGAGGCGGCCTGACGGTCGGCAACGACCCCTCGCGACTCTAATGAAGTCGCGCGGGTGGTGTTCTGGGCTCCATAGGCCACGGAACCGCCTCGTCCGCTTTGGCTGACGGCTCTATCGTCGCCGGGCGCAGAAACGCATCCGACAGGCGCGTGGTATCGAACGCAACCTCGTCGCCCTCGCGCATCGCCAAGCACTCGGCGATGCTGCATTCACGTCCGGTTTCCTTCATTACGACATCCAACCTACGACCATCTGGCGAAGGCAACCCTCATCGCCCCACAATACCTCGCCCTTGTGCGCACTTCCATTCACAGCTTGATTGATTATCATCAGAGGCATGAATGATCTGTCGCCCAGGTTGGCCCGGACGACTCTTGAAGAGCGACTTGGCGTGATGCCTGCCGTAGTGATGAGTGGTGCCCGGCAAACGGGCAAGAGCACGCTCGCCAAAGCGCTGGATGTCCGCCGGAGGTACTACTCGCTCGACGACCTTGACGTCATGGAGACGGCAAGGCGCGACCCTGAGACTCTCCTCGGCGGTGGTCGCGTGACACTGGACGAAGTGCAGCGGGCTCCAGAGATCCTGCACACCGTCAAGATGGACATAGACCGGCATCGCGAAGCCGGCAGATTCCTGCTCACGGGGTCGGCCAACCTACTGCTGATGAACCGCGTCTCGGAGTCGTTGGCCGGGCGCGCCAGCTACGTCACCCTTTGGCCGATGACGCGGCGGGAGCAGCTCGGCCTCGGCCGGGCCGGCATTTGGGGCGACCTGTTGCAGCACGACGAGTCGGAGTGGGTCGAGATCGCTTCCGAGTCGCCGGCACCGCCGGAGGACTGGCGCGACCTTGCGCGCCGCGGTGGGTTCCCCGAGCCGGCAGTTCACCTCTCGTACGACACCGAGCGCACGATCTGGTTCGACGGATATGTGCGAACCTACCTAGAGCGCGACCTCCTGAACCTGTCGGCGGTTGCCTCCCTCCCGGACTTCCGGCGGCTGATGCGGGCTGCCTGCCTGCGCCTCGGCCAGCTCGTGAACCAGACCGAGCTAGGCCGCGACGTCGCGTTGCCACAGGCCACCGCGCACCGCTATCTGAACTTGCTTGAGGCCAGCTATCTGCTCGTCCGCGTGCCCGCCTATTCGGTGAACCGGGGCAAACGCCTGATCAAGTCGCCGCGGTTGTACTGGGGCGATACCGGTCTTGCGCTGCACATCGCCGGTAACCCATCCCCGGCCGGCGCCCATCTCGAGAACGTGGTGCTCGCTGACCTGCTCGCTTGGCGCGACACTAGGATCCCAGCCCCGGAGATCCTCTACTGGCGCACGGTAGCCGGGGACGAGGTGGACTTTGTCATCGACAATGGTGACCAGTTGTTGCCGATTGAGGTGAAGGCAACCCGAAACCCCCGCTTGCGTGATACCGCGGGCATCCGGTCGTTCCAGAGGGAGTACAGCGACGTGAGCCGCGCTGGGATCGTCGTGCACGAGGGCAACTTGATCGAATGGCTCGCCCCGGGCGTGCTGGCGCTCCCTTGGTGGCGCGTGATCTAGAGGCGACCGCAACTCAAGCCCGCAACTGCACCGCGCGGTCGCATCGAGGATGGCGGAGCCCACGCCACACCGATAGTCAGGGCGCCCGCCCGCAGCAACCGAGACGAGTTTCGCCATGCGAGAGCGCGGCGAGGACAAGCCTCAGCCCTACAATGTGCGTCGGCGAATAGGGAATGGCGGAGGACGAAATGAAGATCGGCTTCATCGGCCTGGGCGGCATCGGCAAGCCCATGGCGCTCAACGTTGCGCGGGCGGGTTTCGAGCTCACCGTTTGCGACTTGCGCGACGAGCCGTGCCAGGAGCTTGCGGGGCATGGTGCCAGCGTTGCGGCCTCTCCTCGCGAGGTTGCCGAGGCATCGGACATCGTGCTTGCTTCGCTGCCGTCCAACGCG
>JAPPDJ010000090.1 GCA_028824555.1 Gammaproteobacteria bacterium
CCTGTCACTCCCCCCTCGCGGGGGAGTCGAGAAATCGTCCTCGATTTCTCGGAGGGGGGGCCGCCGACCCAAAGCCGCGTCCACCCCCAACCCCAGACAAGGCCCCCCAAGCCGCTCCCTCCACCCACAAAGCGTCAATCTCCTACAAGCCTCGGCAGTTCCGTCCTACAGACCGCCTTTGATTTCCGTGCCACGGTGGGCCCCACCCCAAGCACACCCAAGCCGCTCCGTGCCACAAGCGCCCCACAGCCTTTGCCCGCTCCCAGGCCGCTGGCGCTGTGCTAACGTCCCCCGTTCCTTCCGGCGCCGAGCCCAAGGAGAACGTCATGCCCACCGCGCCACAGCCCCTCCGCGCCCGCAAGCTCCACGGTCCCGACGCGACGTCCAGTGCACAGCAGTTCGCGAAGCGAACTGCCAACGCGCCCGCAAGGGCGCTCGACTACCGCGATCGGGACGTTGAGGCGATGACCCCGGAACACTGGAACGCCGAGGTGGACTGCATGCAGTCGCTGCGGAGCCACTACGCGCATCGCGAGGACGTGTACGTCGGCAGCGAGCTGACGATGTACTGGCTGGAGGGGGACAACGAAGGTTGGGTCCAGCCGGACGTGTTCGTGGCGTTCGGCCCTTCCCGGGACACCAAGCGCACGGTCTGGAAGGCGTGGGAGGAGGGCAAGTTCGCGGACTTCGTCCTGGAGGTGGCGTCGAGGGGCACGCACCGGCGCGACCTGACGGAGAAGCACGCCCTCTACGAACGCCTGGGCGTGACCGAGTACTGGCAGCACGATCCCACGGGCGCATACCTGCCCCCGCGCTTGCTGGGCCACCGGCTGAACAAGGCGGGCACCTACGAGCCCGTGCCCCTGGATAGGAGGCCCGACGGCACGCGCCGCGGCGAGTCCAAGGTTCTCTCCCTTCACCTCTGCCTCGACAGCGAAGGCTGCCTGCGCCTCTACGACCCGGCCACCGGCAAGTTCCTTCTCAGCCCTAGGGAGCACGCCGACGCCTCGGCGGAGAAGGACCGCGCCATCGAGCAGAAGAACCGCCTCCTCGCCGAAGAGCGCCGCCTCCTCGCCGAAGAGCGCCGTCGCCACGCCGAAGAGCGCCACGCCCTCCTCGCCGAGATCGAAGCGCTGAGGCGCCACCAACCCAAACAGTAAGCACACGCACCCCGAGCCCCGAAGGCCCGACCCAAAGCCGTGTCCACCTCCAAGCCCAGAGCAAAGTCCCCGAGCCGCGCGCCGCACCCAGCCCCCGCCCGCGCGCCCCGCGCGTTGCTTTCCCCCACCCCACACCGCCTCGCAGGGCCGTCGAGAACCGGAACCCCCGTTCTCCCTGCGGGGCGCGCCAAAAACGCCGAAAACAAAAAGCCCCCAAACCCCTTGACGAATCCCCCCGAACTTGCTCTGCTTACCGAACCCAAGCCAAGCGCTGGCCATCGGAACGGCAAGGGGCTTGACAAAGCCCGCCCAACGTGATCTAGCAAATGGCCTGGGAATGGAGCGGAGGGCGCCTGGCCAATCCGCCACCGCATCCGCAGCGCGGGCGCGAAGGCGGCAAGGGCAAGGCGGAAAAGCCGGAAGAAGCCGGGAAACGCGAGAAATTCAGCGGAAAAGGCGAAAATCGGTGTTGGAATCCACGCGAACATGCTGTACGATGCGCCGCCATCGGCGCAGTGGCCGATGTTCGGGTGGGGGTTCCTCTCGCTTCGCGTTGCGCGCATTTCGCACGCAACGTAAGATCGGAAGGGCGCTCCCTTGAGTGCAGAACCTCGGGTGGTGTACGGAGGACAGGGTTGCATCATTCAAGAACAACGGTAGGATCCCGCGCGCCTCTTGGGGGTGCATCCCCGCAATGGGACGGGAATGGAATCAACGAACGGAGATCATCAATGATCAAATTCATGAGAAGCGCGGTCGTGGTGGTCGCGTGCCTCTTTGCGGGGGTTGGCGCCTGGGGGGCGACGGTGGGCGTTACCAACGGCGGCAACATTTACGCCACGGAGCTGTTCGGGCCCGGCCATTCCTCGCCCAAATACCCGATTGACCTTGATCCCAACACGGAAGGCAATCAGGACGGAACGCCGATGGTCGTGTTGACCATCCCCGGCAACCTCAACGCGCAGGCCGCGAACCCGGCCGCTACGCCGCCGCTTGCCGCGTCCCCCGCGCGCGCTCACAACGGCTCAGCCGAGGTCATGTTCATGCTCTCGGGCGGAGCTGTCTTTGACGCCAATGTCACGGGCCTGATGTACAACGCAAACACCGGTGACGACGATGTGAACACGCCGACCACTTTGCCTGTCGCTGCCCCGGGGACGGTCGCGTCGATCATGGATGGCGGTCGCAAGGGCGATGCCCACATCACGATCAAGATCGAGGAAGCGACGGATGCCGACACGACGCGCCCTGCACCCGCTCCTGTTGACCGGGAGGCAGATGGCGCAATCCCCAGTACGGTAGTTGACCATTCGATCTCCTTCACCTTGCCGAGGCTTGCCAACCTAGGCTATCTGGCAGGTGCCGATACGACGGACATGAACGACAAGAACGACATGAAGTCCATCACCATATCGGCGACCGCCACGATCAGAAGCGGCGCGTTCAGCGATGGCTCGTTGACGGGCACGAAGCCGCCACCGGTCATCAACAGCTACGACGCGGTGACCTTGGAGGTCAGCGACAAGAACGAGAAGAACATCCCCATCGATGGCGAGATGGCCTTCAAGTCGGTCGAGGGCGCCAACAAGGACGGCTACGTGATGCTCGCGACCGTCACGATTGAGACCATGCCGATCATGACAGATGCCAAAAGCAAGGTTGACGCCAAGCACATGTACGACATTGTTGGCGCAACCGATACCACGCTTGCGAACAGGATCTTCACGCTTTCGAAAGACGGATCCGACGCAGTTCCCTACAAGATCTACGGACTGGATGGCGAGCTAATCGACGAGGGGCTTCGGGGCAACCTGATGGTCAGCGCGATGGGCACGCGGGAACTGTTCAACGAGGATGACATGCTGTTCATCGACTACGACGGCAACAAGAAGCCGGGGCCGGGTGAAGAAATGCCCGTAAGCGGTGACATGATGGAAGTGGCCATGAGCGGTGCGCTGTCCATCGATCCCGATAAGTCAGAGTCGTTCAACGAGGCAGGTGTAGGCCAGTTCGACGTGTATTACATGCCGGGCGGCAAGACGGAGATCAACCACGGCGCAATGATCAACCTGACGGCGATGGTGGACTACAGCGATCCAAGCGCGATCAACGAGAACAACGAGTCGACATCGACTACGCTGAAGTTCAAGGGCGTCGCGGGTGACGGGATCAAGGCCTACGCCATCCCACATTCAACCAACAGCATCGGTGACAAGGGTAACGTTCGCGTTCGCTGCGAAATGTCTACAGGGTGCCGTGTGTTCTTGGAGTGCTGGGACGACATGGGCATGCGCGGCTTCGGCGAAGCGCCGATGGTCGCTGGCAACAGCGTCATGGTGTGGAGCGGCGAGGCCATCGAGGGCGTGACGGGCATGGAGCCGACCAGCCGTCACTCCTGCCGAATCCTTTCGAAGGGTATGGTCACGGTTCAGCAACTGACCCGCGACGGCAACTCCGGCACGCTGGTGAACAACACCTTCGTTGGCGGGGGTTGATGACCGCAGCCCTCCGGGCCTGACCGTCCACCCCGGTCAACCCGGTCCTCCGACAAGCCCGGCTCCGCAAGGAGCCGGGCTTTTTTTGCCTCCCGAACACACAAGCCCCTGATCCCGCCACACACTCTTCCGTCCTACAGAAACCTCCGATCCCGCCAGGCGTCGCGCAACGTCGTCCTGTCGGCGTGGGAGGGGAGGGTACGTCGGCATGGCGAGAACGAGAAAAGGTGTGTAGCGGAAAGGGAGGGCATCGCGGTCGGGTGGGCCGACGGGCCGAGAGGAGAGCGTGTGGGAGATTGCCTACGGTGTGTAGGACGGAAAAGTGCGTGGCGGGAGAAAGGGCCCTTTGGCGGGATCGGAGGCCTTGAGTCGGGTCACATTTGGGCCAAAAAAAGCCCGGCTCCTTGCGGAGCCGGGCTTGTCGGAGGACCGGGTTGACCGGGGTGGACGGTCAGGCCCGGAGAGTTGCGATCACATGCCTCCGCCGACGTAGGTGTTGTTCACCAGCGTGCCGGAGTTGCCGTCGCGGGTGAGTTGCTGCACGGTCACCATGCCCTTCGAGAGGACACGGCAGGAGTGGCGGCTGGTCGGTTCCATGCCCGTCACGCCCTCAATGGCCTCGCCGCTCCACACCATGACGTTGTTGCCTGCGATCATCGGCGCTTCGCCGAAGCCGCGCATGCCCATGTCGTCCCAGCACTCCAGAAACACGCGGCAACCCATGGAAGCCTCGCAGCGAACGCGGACGTTGCCCTTGTCGCCGATACTGTTAGTCGAGTGCGGGATTGCATAGGCCATGACCGGGTTGCCAACGCCGTCAAAGTTCAGCGTGGTCGAGGTCTTGGCCGGAGCCTCGTCGTTCGCCGACGGATCGCTGTAATCAACCATGGCGGTCAGATTGATCATCGCGCCGTGGTTGATGTTCCCTTTGCCGCCTGCCATGTAGTACACCGTGAAGGATCCAATGCCGCCCTTGAAGGAGTCCGAAGTGTCGGGATCGATGGAGAGGGCATTGCCCATCCCCATGTCGTCGGTGATCGCGATTGCCTCGCTACCGCCCATCTTGCCGTCACCGTCATAGTCGATGAACAGCATGTCGTCCTCGTTGAACAGGTCGCGCGTACCCATGGCACTGACCATCAGTTTCCACGAAGGCCTGCGTCGATCTTCTTGCCATCCAGGTCGTGCAGGGTAGTGGCGCTCTCGGGCACGGCCGCACTGGCAGGAGTGACAATGTCTGGATCGGTGCCTGCGGGAGCGAACACCCCGGCGGTGATGGTGCCTTGCTGGTAGACCCGCTTCGCACCGACGGCGGCCTCGGCAGCCTTGGTGACGTGCTTGTCGCGTGCCGTGACCATGACCGTAGCCAACGCGACGTAGCCGTCCTTGTTCTTCTCCTTCACGCTCTTGAAGGCTGTCAGTCCCTTGGCAGCATCATCGTCGATGGCGATGGTCTTCATGTTCGGATCGCTGATTCCCAGCGTGACCGCATCGCGGCTCTTGATGACCGCCACCGTGAAGCCATCGGCCGGAGCGCCTGTCAGGAAGGTGTTGGTGAATGCGCCGCTGATCAGCTTCGACTCCGCCCGGAGGCGAACGGTTTTCTCGGGCGCCCTCGGGTTTGCACCTGCCAAGGCACCAACGTCCGCAAGACGGGGCATCTCGAAGGAAATTGTCTGACTTGCGACCGTCGTCGGAAGCGATCCGTCCGTTTGCCGGTCAACGCCGTTAGTTGAGCGCGCAGTGTCACCGGCTGCGCCAGCGCTCGCGTTCGTTGCCGCCTCGATCTTTATGACGACCTCGGTGTCGCCCTTGCGACCGCCGCTCACGATGGAAGCAACGGTGCCGGGAGCCACTACGCGATCAGTAGCAGCACCGGTCGGACTCCACATCAGGCCGCTGATGTTGCTGTCAAGGGTGCCGCCAACCAGCGTGAACGTGACCTCAGCGGAACCGTCGTGATTACGAGCCGCGATCACAAGATTCGGCGTGGCAGCATCGCTGTCATGGTCCGCATCAAATGCGTTGATGTTGCCAGGAATGGTCAGCGTGACCCTGGGCGTCATGTCCTCGGGATACACAGGCGAGCCGTGACCCGTGCCGAACAACTCGGACGCATAGGTGGGATTCGGTGAAACCGTCACCATCGCCCCCCAGGCGCCGGCCCCCGCAAAGAGGCACGCGACCACCACGTCCGCGGTTATATACCTTTCGCCTATATGTTGCGATTAGCAACTCCCTCCAGCACTACATATAGCGCACAAGGTCGCCATACGCCGGATTCGTGTTGGTACCCGTGTGGGAACAAAATGAACCTGCCAGGCTTGCCCAAGCCGTACGTAACCTATTGAAAAACAGCCGATCTAGACCACCTCTCATTGCCTGAAAACGAAGCCGACGTTGCGAATTCATGTGGTAACAAATGGGGGAACATTTGCTGATTTTTCGCCGTTTTTCCGTCTCGACGCCGTTTCCCTGCTTCAGTGGCCATTCGCCGTGCTCATCAGGTAGTCCGCCCATTCCTGCATCAGGGTCCGCCGCCGGTCGAGGAGGTCAGAGCGCGCATAGGCCGCTTCCACCTGATTCTGAATGGAGTGCGCCAGCGCCGCTTCCATCACGGCGTGAGGCGTGTCCGTCTGTTCCGATGCCCAGTCGCGGAACGAGGACCGGAATCCGTGCGGAACTGCGTCGATGCGCAAATCCTGCATCAGTTTCACCGGCGTGCCGCTGTCCACCGCCCTTCCCCGCACTCGAGACGGGAACAACAGCGAACCTCTCCGGATGTGCCGCGCCTCGTCGAGCACCATGAGGGCCCGGTCGGAAAGCGGCACCCGGTGCTCGCGCTTGTTCTTCATCCGTTCGGGCGGGATAACCCAGGTGGACGACGCGAAGTCCACCTCGTACCAGGTGGCCAACCGCGCCTCGCCCGAACGCACGGCACACAACACCATGAACTCGAGCACTAGCCGGACGCCGGGACTGCTTTCCGCATTGCGGATCCGCTGGAGTGCGGCGCCCACTTGCCGGTACGGCAGCGCCCGCTGGTGGGCGCGTCGTCGCTCAACCCTCGGCAACGCCTGGCCGATCGACTCGCCGGCCGGATTGTCTTCGCGCAACCCCTGGGCGATCGCCCACTTCATCACCGTTGCGATGCGCCGCCGCACCCGACGAGCCGTTTCGTGCTTGTCAATCCAAATGGGGAGCAGAACAGACATCACGTCCGACATCGACACCGTATGGACGGTCTTGTGGCCGATGCGCGGGAGGGCATATTCGCGCATCGACGCGCGCCACTGGTCGGCAGTGCGGCCACCCTCCTTCCACATCGGTTCGTGCATCGCGATCACCGTTTCGAGGGCCTCCTCGAAGGTCGGCGCGCCGCGCTTTCGCAGCACCATCGGATCACCGCCTGCGCGGATGAGGCGGAGGTTGTCGAGAGCAACCTCGCGCGCCTCCTTGAGCGTCACGATCCTCGCGCTGCCCAGCCCCAGATCGCGTCTCACACCATGGATGACGACGCGCTGGACCCACGACTTGCCCCCTCGAATCCCCGGTTTCACGAGCAGATACAGGCCGTTTCCATCGCCGTAGCGGCGCGGCTTCTCGGTCGCTTGCACGGTCTTCACGAACGCCGCTGTGAGGCGTGTGCAGGGCATCTGTCGGCCTGGCAGAAAAAAACGCGAGCGAGCTTACACGATGATTTGGAAAATCCATGGAGGCCCTTAAGACGTGGAAATTAAATGGATTTTGACGGCTACCTTGCGCTTCAGACCGGCTCTCGACCCGCCGCCTTTGCACGCCAAGGCCGCTCGTGTGGAGACTATGGTTGAGATCAAACAGAAGTGCCTAAAGAGCCGTTCACAGCAAAGTCCATCGGCCTGCTATTCTGCCCGCATGACTGAACTCCAAGACCAGATCGTCGCGGACATCCGCGGCTGGGACGCGATCGAAGACCACCGCACCGGCACCGAGGGCGATGCCGCCACCTCCGAGTGGTTGGCGGGCCTGGCCCGCGACGCCGGTGGGACGCCGCAAGTGCAGGCGTTCCCCTTCAACCGCTGGGTGCTCGGCAACTGCGCGGTGGCCGTCAATGGCCGAGGCGCCGACGGCGTGCCACTCTTCGATGGCGGCATCACGGGCCCCGCCGGCGTCGAAGGCACCCTCGCGTCTTTGGCGGACGGCGACGCCGGCATCGGCATCGGTCGAATCGGCAACGCCGCTCCTCCGGGGGCGAACGAGCGCTTCGCCCGCGCTCGAGCGACGGGCAATTGCGCTGCCCTGGTGGCCGTTGCCGCCATGGATGCCGACGTTCCCGGTCTCGCCTTGCAGAATGCCGACCGCTTCGTCGACCCATTTGGGCCTCCCGTGCTACAGGTCGCGAGCCAAGAGGGCAACTGGCTTCTGGACGCGGCGGCACGAGGCGTGTCCGCAAGCGTTGTCGTCGATGTGGCACTGGAACCCGCCACTGCCAGCAACGTTGTGGTGCGCATCGCCGGGCGAGACCCATCGCTCGCGCCGATGGTGGTGATGACGCCGAAGAGCGCGTGGTGGACGTGCACGGCCGAACGCGGCGGCGGCATCGTCATTTGGCTCGCCTTGCTCCGCCACTTTGCGGCCAATCCGCCCAAGCGCCCCGCGGTCTTCACCGCCAACACGGGCCATGAGCTGGGCCACACGGGCCTGGATCACTTCCTGCAAGAAAACCCCGCGCTCGGCAAAGCGGCGCACGTGTGGATCCACCTGGGCGCCAACTTCGTGGCGAAGGACTCCGAACGGCGCCTGCAAACCTCAGACGCGGGGCTGCAGGCTCTGGCCGAGCAATCGATGGCTGCCCACAGCGTGCCGCCGCAGTCGATCCGCGCCCCGGGCCTGCGCCCTTTCGGTGAGGCGCGCAACATCTACGACGCCGGCGGCCGCTACCTATCGTGGCTGGGCTCCAACCGGTGGTTCCACCACCCAACCGATCGCTGGCCCCACACCATCGACGTCGACGCCGCGAACCGCATGACCAAGGCCATGCTGGAAATCGCAAGCACGATCGCCAACGACTGAACTCCTCTCCGCCCGCCGCCTTCCAACGCCGTCTCCTTCCGAGGGCTGGCACCCTTGCCCCCCGCACGCCCCACGGCGCGTCGTTTTGCATTGCATTGTACAATCGCGTTCAAATTGTCCAATGCCATGCTAGTGCGTGAACAAGGCGGGCCTTCGGAGGGAAGGCATCCTGCCTTCCCTGCGCGCCTCTGGCGCGCTGTCCGCGACCTGCAAAAAAGCAAGCGCCTATCGGCGCTAGGGAAGGCAGAATGCCTTCCCTCCCAAGGCCCGCCCATCACAAGTCCGACAGACTGCTAGCGCGGACTAGTGCCTCTGCACCCCGCGGCGACCCCCCTCCGAGAAACGGCGAGGAACGCCGTTTCTCGACTCCCCCGCAAGGGGGGAGTGAC
>JAPPDJ010000056.1 GCA_028824555.1 Gammaproteobacteria bacterium
CCCCCCACCGAGAAAGGCCGAGGACGGCCTTTCTCGACTCCCCCGCGAGGGGGGAGTGACGAGGAAAGCGCCGCGCCGAGAGGGAGCGTCGACACGGGCAAGTCCGATGGAGTCCACGTGCCTCCCCTCCTCGCACTCTCTTCCTCCCATTCCCGCCTGTCGTAGCCCATACCGCCCCTGCCGCAGTTTTATACTATGCAGTTGGCTTCGGGAGGGTCTCCCAATCTCCACCTTGGCGTCATTGGCGGCAGCGCTGCGACTGCGTGCGACACCACCCGTGCAGGCTGTGCTCGCGGGAGTGCTGGGCTTCGTCTTGGCTGGCGTCGCGGCCACGATGGCTTGGCACTTGGGTTCGTTGCGCAGCCAAGGGGAACTGGAGCGCTTCGGTAAGACGATGTCTCGGCAAGTGGCATCGCTCGCGGCCGAGCCGCTTCTGCAACAGGACAGCATTGGTCTTGGCACCCTTGCCAATCGCATGACCGCCTTCGACGAAGTGCGCCGCATCACGATCCATTCGGTGGACGACCGCCTGCTCGCTGCCGCCGGCGACACCGGCGTTGGCGACGACGGGCAGGTTTGGATCGGCGCCATCACGGTGGGGGACACGGTCGCCGGTCACGTGCAGGTGGTGCTGGAGCCGGCACGGTTCCGGCCTTCGCTCGCGGCCGCGGTGGCGGCCAGTTGGCCCGCGTGGCTCGCCGCCCTTTTTCTTACCGTGCCGATTTGCTACCTGCTCGCGCGCGAAGGCAAGCAGAGACACGCGCCGCCTCCCATCGGTTCCTTCCTGTTGGTTGTGAACCTCTTCAACCGCACGGTGCTCTCCTACGAGCGCCGCGCTGCCGTGCTGGACGAGGGATTGAAGATCGCCGAGCGCGTGGTGGGACTCTACGGCGGTCGCGCCTTGGAGCACGCGGAGGCGGGCATCGTGCTGGCGTTTGACGACTCGGGGCAACCGGATCGCGCCTTTGAGGCCGTCTGCGGCGCTTTGCTCACCCAAAGCCTGTTCGAGGCCATGCGGCGACGCGCCGGAGGTGGACGGGAGGCACCGGTTTTCCGCTACGGGCTGTCGGTGGCACCGTGGTATGCGGGTGCCGAGGAACTCGCGGAGGCGGCGCAGACGCGCGACGCGATCCTGCTTTCGGCGCTTGCGCCTTCTGGTGAACTGGCCATCGGCAACGCTGCCCATCGCGCCATCGAGCGACCGGAGCGACTGGAGCTCGCGCCATTGGATACAGTGGCTACGCAGACGCTGTCCGTCACGCTTGCGCCTTGCCGGATTGTCCGGGGGGCCGCTGGTGCGTACCGCACGGTTCTCGATGAGCAGGTCAAGGCGGCGCAGAGACCGGTGCCGGCATAGGGCTTGTCGGCTCGATACGCCCACTTGTGAATGGTACGGGCCGGGAGCGCCGGCGGACCGCCCAGGCCAGTCAGTCGGACGTGCCCAGGGAGTCCACCCGGCGGAAGCCGCGGGGCAGCAGCTTGCCCATGCGGGCGCGTTCGCCGGCATAGGCTTCGAGACCCGATGCCTTCAGCGTTAGGTGACGCTCGCCGGCGAAGACGATCAGGCGGGCCCCTGGCGCCAGCGCCGCGACATCCACCACGCGGCCGGCATTGTCGCCACGGCCGAGCCCGATCAGGCGATTGCCTTTGCCGCGGGCGAGTTCGGGGAGGCTTTCGAGGGGAAACACCAACAGCCGGCCGTTCGTGGTCACCACGGCGAGGCGGTCATGGCCCGTAAGCGTCAAGGGCCGGAGCGCCGTGCCATCGTTCGGGACATTGAGCATGGCCTTGCCGGCTCGATTGCGCGTCTGGCCGTTGCCGATGCGGGTGATGAAGCCGTAACCGGCGTCCGTGGCGAGCAGCACCCGCACATCCACGTCGCCGAGGGCCAGACCCACGAAGCGGGCGCCGGAGGGCGGGTTCAGGCGACCCGTCAGCGGCTCGCCCTGGCCGCGTGCGGATGGCAGCGTGTGCGGCGGCACCTGGTAGGCACGGCCCGTCGAGTCGAAGAAGATGCAGGTGTCGTTGCTGCGCCCGCGCTGGAAGGCGCCAAGGCTGTCGCCGGTGCGGTGGGAAAGCGTGGCGGGGTCCACCTCGTGGCCCTTGGCGGAGCGCACCCAACCCTTCTCGGAGAGGATGACGGTCACCGGCTCGCTGACGACGAGATCCTCTTCCGTGAATCCCCGCGCTTCGGGCACAACGCCGATCACGGAGCGTCGGTCGTCGCCGAACTTGCTGGCATCTTCCTTGAGTTCGCGCTTGACGAGGGTCTTCAGGCGGCGTTCCGAGCCGAGCGTGGTCTCAAGATCAGTCGCCTCGGCTTCGAGTTCTTCCTTTTCAGCGAGCAGGCGCGATTCCTCCAACCGGGCAAGCTGACGCAGACGCAGGTCGAGGATGGCGGTTGCCTGTGTTTCCGAGAGGTCGAACCGCTGCATCAGCTCGGCGCGAGGGCGTTCCTCTTCCCGCACGACGCGGATCACCTCGTCGAGATTGGCATGGGCCAGGAGCAGGCCATCCACCACATGCAGGCGCTCGCGAATGCGCGCCAGGGCGTGCTCGATGCGGCGGCGCACGGTGTCCAGGCGAAACGCCAGCCACTCCCCGAGAAGCTCCTTGAGGTTCATCACCCGGGGGCGTCGATCGAGGGCAATGACGTTGAAGTTGAACCGATAGCTGCGCTCAAGGTCGGTGGTGGCGAATAGGTGGCTCATTAGCCGTTCGACATCCACCCGATTCGAGCGCGGCATCAGCACCAGGCGCATGGGATTCTCGTGGTCGGACTCGTCGCGCAAGTCGGCCAGCATCGGCAGCTTGCGCGCCTGCATCTGCTGCGCGATCTGTTCGAGCACCTTCGACGGCGAAACCTGATAGGGCAGCGCATGGATCACCACGTCGCCGTTCTCGCGCGTGTACTGCGCCCGCGCCCGCACGGAACCGCGGCCGGTGTGATACGCCTCGCGCAACTGTTCCGGGGGAGTGATGATGGTGGCGCCGGTGGGAAAGTCGGGGCCGTGGACGTGTTCGAGCAGGTCGTCCACCGTGGCCCTCGGATGCTCCAGCAAGTGGGTGCATGCCGCCACCACCTCGCGCAAATTGTGGGGCGGGATGTCCGTGGCCATGCCCACCGCGATTCCCGTGCCGCCGTTCAGAAGCACGAGCGGCACCCGCGCCGGCAGCAGCACGGGCTCCTGCATGGCGCCATCGAAGTTCGGCGCAAGGTCCACGGTTCCCTGACCCACTTCAGCGAGCAGCAACTCCGCGAACGCCGCAAGCCGCGACTCGGTGTAGCGCATCGCGGCGAACGATTTCGGGTCGTCCGGCGCACCCCAGTTGCCCTGCCCGTCGATGAGCGGGTAGCGATACGAGAACGGCTGCGCCATCAGCACCATCGCCTCGTAACAGGCCGCATCGCCGTGGGGGTGGTATTTGCCGAGGGTCTCGCCCACGGTGCGGGCAGACTTGCTGTACTTGGCGGCAGCGGAAAGGCCGAGCTGCGACATCGCGTAGATGATGCGCCGTTGCACCGGCTTCAGGCCGTCCCCCACGTGCGGCAGGGCACGGTCGTTGATGACATACATGGAATAGTCGAGATAGGCCCGCTCGGTGTAGGCCCTGAGCGGCAGTCGTTCGGTTTCGCCGGCGAGTTCCGTTTCTCCTTCCACCATGCCGATTCCCTTTTTCGCGAAACCCCTCTTAAGCGAGAGCCAGGTCGCCCTTGGCTTCGAGCCACACTCGGCGGTCTGCAGCGCGCTTGCGCGCAAGCATCATGTCCATGATCTCGAGTGTCTCCGCTTCGGAATCGATGCCTAGTTGCACCAGCCGCCGCGTGTCCGGCGCCATGGTCGTTTCACGCAGTTGCGGCGGGTTCATCTCGCCGAGGCCCTTGAAGCGCTGCACTACCGGTGTGCCGCGTTTCTTCTCCGCCTGGAGGCGTTCGAGCACACCCTCTTTCTCCGCCTCATCCAAGGCGTAGTGCACTTCCTTGCCGAGGTCGATGCGATACAGCGGCGGCATTGCGACGTAGATGTGCCCCGCCTCCACCAGCGGGCGGAAGTGGCGCAGGAACAGCGCGCACAGGAGCGTCGCGATGTGGGCGCCGTCGGAATCGGCGTCGGCAAGGATGCAGACCTTGCCGTAACGCAGGCCCGAGAGGTCCGTCGCGCCCGGATCGACGCCGACGGCGAGGGCAATGTCGTGGACTTCCTGCGATGCCAGAACTTCGCCGCCGTCCACCTCCCAAGTGTTGAGGATCTTGCCGCGCAGCGGCATCACTGCCTGGAACTCGCGGTCCCGCGCCCCGCGCGCGGAGCCACCGGCGGATTCCCCTTCCACCAGAAAGAGCTCAGCTCGCTCGGCATCCTGCGAGGCGCAGTCGGCTAGCTTGCCCGGCAGCGCCGGGCCGGTCGTGACCTTGCGGCGGGCCACCTTGCGGCTCGCCTGCACCCGACGCTGGGCGTTGGCGATGGCGAGTTCGGCGAGCCGTTCGCCGTCCTGAGGGTGCTCGTTCAGCCAGATGCTGAAGGCGTCCTTGGCAATGCCGGAGACGAACACCGCGCATTGGCGCGACGACAGCCGCTCCTTGGTCTGGCCGCTGAACTGCGGTTCGGCGGTCTTCGCCGAAAGGACGTGCGCGCATTGCTCCCACAGATCGTCGCCGACGACGCGCACACCGCGCGGCACGAGGTCGCGGAACTCGCAGAACTCCCGCAGCGCCTCGAGCAGGCCGCTGCGCAGGCCGTTGACGTGGGTGCCGCCCAAGGGCGTCGGAATGAGGTTGACATAGCTCTCGCCCACCACCTCGCCGCCGTCGGTGACCCACTGCAGGGCCCAGTCGACCGCTTCGTGGTTGCCCTCGGCGCTGCAGGTGAAGGGCTCGGCCGGCACCGCTTCGCATTCGCCTAGGGTTTGGCGCAGGTAGCCGGCGAGGCCGTCGTTGTATTGCCAGGTTTCGGTGCTGGCCTCGTCGTCTGTGCCATCGGTGAGGGTGACGGTGAGGCCCGGGCAAAGCACCGCCTTGGCGCGCAACAGATGCTTGAGGCGCCCGATTGCCAGCCGATTCGAGTCGAAGTACGAAGCGTCCGGCAGAAAGCGCACCCGCGTGCCGGTGTCGCGGCGGTTGACGCTGTGCACCTCTTCGAGTTTCGTCGTGGGTGCGCCGCCCTCGTAGCGTTGCCGATAGCAGGTGCCGCCACGCTTCACCTCCACTTCCAGCCACGCCGACAGCGCATTCACCACCGACACGCCGACGCCGTGCAGACCGCCGGCGAAGGCGTAGTTCTCGCCGTCGAACTTGCCCCCGGCGTGGAGCCGGGTGAGGATCAGTTCGACGCCGGTGAGGCCGTGCTCCGGGTGCATGTCCACCGGCATCCCGCGGCCGTCGTCGGCGACATCCACGGTGCCATCGGCGCCGACAACGACATCGATGCGGCGACCGAAGCCGGCAAGCACTTCATCGACGCTGTTGTCCACCACCTCTTGAACGAGATGGTTGGGGCGAGTGGTGTCGGTGTACATGCCCGGGCGCCGGCGCACCGGCTCGAGCCCGGAGAGGACCTGGATCGACTCTGCCGAGTATTTGCCTGCCATGGCGCTCACCGTTGGGGCTTGCCGTGGATCTCCGATGGTGGAATGGGGTTCGTTGCATGCGATGCTTCGAGCCAGCGCACTTCCGTGGTCAGCGAGCCGTCGGCGCGCAACGTCAGCCAGCGGTATCCCGGCGGCTTGTCGTCGACGCCGAATCCGGCACTCTTGGGCCTGAACTGAAAGCAAGTGGAAGGCGACGCCAAGAGTCGCAATGGTCCCCGCGTCTGGTCCACCGCCTGGTGCACGTGGCCGAACACATAGGCGCGCACCGGGCTGCGGCTCGATCCCTGCGTGCCGAGGCAGGCGAGCAACTCGTCACTGTCTTCGATGCGATGCACATCGAGCCAGTCCGTGCCGATGCGAACCGGTGCGTGGTGGCCGGCCACCAGAACGTGCTCGTTGGCGGAGTCGATCGCGCGCGCCAGGCGCTCGCGCACGGCGCTGCCGGTGCGGCCTCCCGTCTCGCCCTCTATGTGGGTGTCGATGCCGACGAGACGCCAGCCGCCTGGCGCATCGCCTTCGGTGCCCGTCTCTCGCTCCTTGGCGCCTCCGCGCCCGCCTTTCTCGCTCGCCAGCGTTACCGGCTCGACTGGGAGGGAGGACGAAAGCATCGGCTCGCTGTCGTGATTGCCGGGCACGCACAGCAGCGGCGCATCGAACCGCGCCCGCACCGCGGCAAGAAAGGTCGCATACGTGGTCGGGTGCGCCTCTTGGGCAATGTCGCCGGTGGCGAGAATGGCGTCCGGCCTTGCCTCTTCGCTCGCCTGCGCCAACACGGCGTTGAGGGTGTCGAGGGTGCGCATGTCACGCAGTCGGCCTGCCGGTGAGGCGAACAGGTGGCAGTCGGTCACCTGCAACACCTTGAGGCCGCTAGCGCGCCCTGAAGGGCGCGTCGGCAGTTCGCTGGCGCGAACTGCTGGCCTTCGTGCTCGCATTCGCTCGCAGCTACGGCTAAGAGCCAGCGCCGTTTCCACGGCGCAGCCTCCTAGCGGCGGTTGATGGGTGGGCCGTGTCGTTCATGGGTGTTCTCGCAACTGGGCGTGAACCTCGGGCACGCGTCAGGACCCCACCACTGCCGGCGCCGGCTGCCGGACGCCATGTCGCAAGCAGATCGACAGAAACTCGCTCAGGAAGCGATTGATCTGGGCCTTCTCGTCGCGCTGTCGCATTCGGCGATTGGGATAGTCGTACACGGCATGGAACCCGCGCTCGCGGTGAAACTCGATCACCTCGGCGGACTTGGCGTCGTGATAGACGCGCACCTTGATGCAGGTGTCGTGCGGCGATTCGCCGCCCTCGTCAGACCAGTGCTGACGCATGGCGATCACGGACGTATGGCGGCTTTGCTCGATCACTTCGATGAGCACATCCGGCACGCCATCGCCGAGCACCACCCGCACTGCGCCTTCGTCGTCGCCGTCCGGTAGCCAAGGCGCGAGCGCCATCAGGCGTCGGTAATTCGCGTCGCATTCCGCAAGATGGGAGGCGAGGTCGATGTTGTAGCGCCGTGGCTTCACGCCGGAACCCTTCCGCTGTACGCGACGGATTCTAAACGCACGCTCGTAGGACAAGGAAGCACCCCATGGCCGCCCCGAAGCTTCCCACTCGCTGCGCGCCGGGTTCGCCCTTGGCCCCAGCCATGCGACCTCACATGGCACAAACGCCACGCGAGGGGAACCGAATCAGGCGCGGCCGCGACGTTCTTCCATGGCGGGAGCACGGCCTAAGGGCTGACGGCGGGCGCCTGCTATGCTCCGCACGCTTGCGCCGGGGGGTAGCAACGAAAGCGCCGGGGAGAAACACCCGACCAAACTGAAGGAACAGAAGGGAACTTACGAGAGATGAAACCGAGCCGCATGCATATCGCCCCGCTGGTGCTCCTGCTGGCGCTGTTCGCCCGTCCGCTCGTGGCGGCGGACCTCGCCGAGGTCTATGCCGACGCAAAGGCGAACGATCCAGTCGTCGGCGCCGCCCGGGCGAACTACCTAGCGCAGCGCGAGAGCGTGCCGCAAGCGCGGGCAGGTCTCTTGCCCAACGTGAACGCCGGCTCCAACGTCAACCGAAGTTCCGGCGAATCGCAGACGGTGGACTTCCAGACCTTCCAGATCGTCACCCGCGAACAGGAATCGGCGTCGGACGGCTATTCGTTGTCGCTCAACCAAACGTTGGTGGATGCTTCTCGCTGGTTCGACTACTTCAGCGCTCGCGCCGGGGCAACCCGCGCCGAGTGGGATTTCGCCAATGCCGAGCAGAACCTCATCACGCGGGTTGCGCAGACATATCTTGCCGTGCTGCGGGTGCACGCGCTGCTCGTCTCCACCCGCGCCGCCGAGGATGCGGCCCGGCGGCAGCTTGAACAGGTGCAGCAGCGCTTCGATGTGGGTCTGGTGGCCATCACCGACGTGCTCGATTCGCAAGCGGCGCTCGATGCCGCGATCGTCAACCGCATCCAGGCCGAAGGCGATCACGACATCTTCTTCGAGGGACTTCGCACGCTAACCGGCGTTGCCTATGAATCTGTGCTCGACCTCGCCGACGAACTGCCCATCGTCGATCCCGCGCCGACGAACGAGGAACAATGGGTGGAGACCGCGCTCGCAACCAACTTTCAGATTCGCTCGGCGCAATCCGGACTCACGTCGGCAGAGCGCAACCTGCGGGCGCGGCTGGCAGGACACCTGCCGACAGTTGACGCCAGCGTGTCCTACAACGCCAGCACCTCCGACCGGACGTTCTTCGGTACGCCGCAGGATCTCGAAACCAACAGCACCGCCTATCGACTCAATCTCAGCGTGCCGCTGTTTGCCGGCGGCGCCACCCACTCCCGTTTCCGCCAAGCGCGCCACCAAGTGGCGGCGGCACGGCAGCAACTCATCCAACAGGAGCTCACCGTCACCCGAGACACGCGTAGCTTCTTCCGCGCCGTGCAAACCGACGTGGCACGGGTGGAGGCACGACTGAAGGCCATTCGCTCGGCGCAGTCGGCACTCGAAGCCACCGAGACCGGCTACGAAGTCGGCACCCGCAACATCGTCGAAGTGTTGCAGGCGCAGAACCGCCTGTTCAGCTCGCAGTTCGACTACGCCGACTCGCGCTACAACTACGTGCTCAACCTGCTGCAGCTCAAGCAAGCCGCTGGCGTGCTCGAAGAAGCGGACCTCAGCGACGTCAACGGCTACGCGGACTCGAACAAGGAAATCGTGCGTCTGAACTAGGAGCTAGCGCCTCTGTACAGCCCGTAGGCGGCCCCCCCTCCGAGAAACGGCGAGGAACGCCGTTTCTCGACTCCCCCTCGAGG
>JAPPDJ010000007.1 GCA_028824555.1 Gammaproteobacteria bacterium
CGATCCGTGCCCGCTCGACGACGAGTCCTTTGGTGTCGCCGCCGCCAGCGCCCCCCGTGCCGCGCGGCAGGAGGCTCTCAGCTTTGCCGCATACCGGATCATCGAGCATCGATTCCGCGACTCCCCGGCGGCGGCACGCATCGCCCGCGACGCCTTCGTGTTGATGGACGCCCTCGGTCTCGATGCCGGCGAACGGGGCACCACCGGCGGCAGTTCAGGGCTCGGCAACCACATCGCCAACTGCTACATCGCCTTCGGCCTCACCGATGGCGCCAACGAGGCGAACGACTACGCCAATCGCGTCTACGTTCCCGTCAATCCGCCGCTCAAGCCAGGCCTGCCCGGCAATCCAGACATCGTCGACCTGAACCGCTGGCAGCCGCTCGAACTGCCGCAATTCATCGACCAGGCCGGCAACCCCGTGGCAGGCGTTCCGGACTTCGTCGGCCCGGAGTGGGGCAGCGTCAAGCCCTTTGCGCTGGACCCCGGCGCGGCAACCCGGCGCGAACGCAATGGCGCCGAGTGGCTGCTGCACCACGACCCCGGTGCGCCTCCGTACATCGACGGCGACCTTGCCGAGATCTATCGCTGGGCGCACACCCTCGTCGCGGTCTGGTCGTCGCACCTGTCGCCCGACGACGGCGTGATGATGGACATCTCCCCAGCCGCCATCGGCAACGTCGAAGCCTATCCCGCCACCTTCGACGACTACCCCGGCTTCTTCGACCTCGTCCGTGGCGGCGACCCGGGCACAGGTCGCGCCCTGAATCCCGTCACCGGCGCTCCCTACGAGCCGCAGATCGTGCCGCGCGGCGACTACACGCGGGTGCTGGCGGAGTTCTGGGCCGACGGCCCGGACTCCGAAACCCCTCCCGGACACTGGTTCGTGATCCTGAACGAGGTGTCGGACCATCCCCTGCTCGAACACCGCTTTGGCGGCGGCGGACCGCAACTTGATCGGCTCGAATGGGACGTCAAGGCCTACTTCGCGCTCGGCGGCGCCATGCACGACTCGGCCATCGCGGCCTGGAGCGTGAAGGGCTGGTATGACTACATCCGCCCCATTTCGTCGATTCGGGCGATGGCCGACCGCGGCCAGGGATCGGACCCGGCCCTGCCCTCCTACGACGTGGACGGCATTCCCTTGGTGCCAGGGTTCGTCGCGCTGGTCGCCGATGGCGATGCGCTCGCTGGCGACGCCGGCGAACACGTCGGCAAGGTGAAGCTCCTCGCCTGGCGCGGGCCAGACCACATCGACGATCCGGACACCGACGCGGCCGGCGTCGGCTGGATCCTGGCGGAGAACTGGTGGCCATACCAGCGCCCCACCTTCGTGACGCCCCCGTTCGCCGGCTATGTCTCCGGCCATTCCACCTATTCACGCGCCGCCGCCGAGGTGCTGGCCCGCCTCACGGGAAGCGATTTCTTCCCCGGCGGCATGAGCGGCTTCGAGATCAAGGCGGGCGAGTTCCTCGTCTTCGAGCAAGGCCCTTCCGTCGACATGACCCTGCAATGGGCCACCTATCGAGACGCCGCCGACCAATGCAGCCTGTCACGCATCTGGGGCGGCATCCACCCACCAGTGGACGACATCCCAGGCCGGGTCATCGGGGCACGCGTAGGCAACGACGCCTTCGATCTCGCCGAGGCGCACTTCCTGGGCCAAGTTCGCTAGTTCAACACGGGCCTCGTAGGGGACGGGCTTGTCCCGTCCCGGCGCGCCCTGCGGGCGCGTTGGCAGTTCGCTTACGCGAACTGCTGCGGCTTCGACGAATCCATCGGTGCATTCAACACGGGCGGGGACAAGCCCCGCCCCTACGGGGGCTCGCCGTATGATGGTCCGCTGCATCAGGGCTCGGGGCTTCCATGGCCGAAAGGACCGCCATCATCGTGCTTGCCATGCTGCTCGCCGGCTGCGGTGGCGGTGGTGGTGGCAGCGCACCGGCGACAGCGCCGGCACCGGCGCCCGCTCCACCGCCAACGAGCACGGACGATGACGACGACGACGTGGACGGCTTCGTCGCCGTCGAGGCCAGCGTTTCCGGCCTCGTCCGTGGCTGGGGCTATGAAGAGCTGACGTCCGGGCCCACCACCGGGACATTCCCGCTCGAATTCTCAAGCGGCCTCGCGGCGGCGGACTACGACGACGACGGCGACATCGACCTCTACGTGGTCGGTGGCGACGAGGAGGCGAACCACCTGTTCGAGAACCAAGGCGACGGCACCTTTCGCGACGTTGCCGACGAGGCTGGCCTGGACCTCAGCCACCTCGGCAGCGGCCCGGCCTTCGCCGACATCGACGGCGACGGCGATCTTGATCTCTTCGTCGGCGCCGTGGAAGGCGAGCGCTACTACCTGATGGAGAACACCGGCGGCACCTTCACCGACATCACGGTGCAGTCCAACATCGTCCTCACCGCGGCCAACACCGTCTCCGCCACCTTCGCCGACTACGACCTCGACGGCGACCTCGACCTCTTCCTGGCCCACTGGGGCTTTCCCGAGCAGGCCGACACCGAAACCGTCTGGCGAAACGGCGGCGACGGCATCTTCGAGAGCGCGAGCATCGAATCCGGCATCGCCGCCGAACTCGTCGTCGAATCGCTCAACTACAACAACGGCGAGGTCGCGCGCATCGACCGCACCTTCACGGCCAACTTCAGCGACCTCGACGCCGATGGCGATCCTGACCTCCTCATGGCCGCCGACTACGACACCAGCCAAGTCTTCCGCAACAACGGCGACGGCACCTTCACCCGCACCACGGACCGCGAGGTGATCGTGGACCAGTCGGGCATGGGCGCTTCGGTCGGCGACTACGACAACGACGGCGACATGGACTGGTTCGTCACCTCCATCTACGAGAACCCCGATTTCTTCGGCAACCGCCTCTACCGCAACGACGGCAGCGGCGCCTTCACCGACGAGACCGACACCGCTAGGGTCGGCAACGGCGGCTGGGGCTGGGCCTCATGCTTCGCCGACTTCGACAACGACGGCCACCTTGATCTCGTCAACGTCAACGGCTGGCGCGGCGACACCAGCCCCGGCAACGGCTTCAACTTCCTTGAGGACCAGATCCGCTTCTTCCACAACCAAGGCGACGGCACCTTCGTCGAGCGCGCCCAGGCCCTCGGCCTTCGAGACCGAGGCCAAGGCCGCGCCCTCGCCTGCTTCGACGCGGAACGCGATGGCGACATCGACCTCGTGCTCACCAACAACGACGACGACCCTCTCATCTACTACCGCAACGAACTCGACGCCGCCCAAGACAACCACTGGCTCGGCATCCGGCTCGAAAGCGACGGCCCCAACCGCCACGGCGTCGGCGCCTGGATAACGCTCACCACCACATCGGGAACGCAAGTGCGCGAACTGCGCGCCGGCAACAACTTCGCCTCCCACAATCCGCTCGAAGTCCATTTCGGCCTCGGCCCCGACACCCGCGCCGACATCGTCGTGCGCTGGCCCGACGGCTCGGAAACCTCGCGCGCCGGCGTCGCCGTCGACAGGATGCTGGTCCTCAGCGACTAGACCGGCCCCGGAATGCTACGACCCCGTGCTGATGGCGGATGTTGACTGGCAAAGGGCGACCACGTCCGGCTCCGTCCTTGGAGGGAGGGCGTCCCGCCCTCCATGCGCGCAGTTAGGCGCGCCTCTGGCAAGCCCCTATAGCACCGTCTCTACCAAGTGCAGCGAGTGGTTTCGCGCCTTGCGGCGCGGTGGAGGGCGGGACGCCCTCCCTCCAGAGGACGACCCAAGCGCCGCATATAGGTCAAAGTGAGACGCCACCGGTCGCCCAGCTCAGCTTGACGGTCCGGACGCCCTCACCGCAGCCGCCGCCTCCTCCGCCTCCTCCGACTTTGGTTCTGCTTCCGAAGCCCGGCGCTCGCGCAGGCGTTCGACGATCTCGGTGTGGCGACGGCGGTTCAGGTTGTAGGGCCAGAACACCCAGATTGCTCCCATCACGAACACGGCAATGACGGCATAGACCAGGCCAAAGTCGAACAGCACCGACGCCGGCACTTCGCCCTGCTTGGAGCCCGGATCCAGGCCCACGATGTCGATGGCGACTCCCGCCAAGAGCGGGCCCACCGCGCCGGTGCATTTGTCGGCAAAGCTGAAGGCGGCGAAATAGACGCCCTCCTGGCGCGTGCCCTTGCGCAGTTCGTGCTCGTCGGCCATGTCGCCCATCATCGATGCCACCGTCACCCCCACCGGCTCGATGGCATAGCTGCTGAGGAAGGCGAACCCCACCAGCAGCACCGCCAGCACCGCGTAGGACGTCGGCATCAGGCCAAAGAGCGACGCGATCACGGGCCCCGTCGCCCCGAGCACGCACACCACGACGCCCAGGATCACGGTCCACTTCTTGTCGAAGATGCGGTTGAAGAACATGGTGAACGGCACGCCCACCATGCCGCCAACGATGCCGGCGTATTGCCACCACTGAATCGCCACGCTCTCGAGCTGCCAGAAGAAGGTCTTGAGATGCAGCGCCAGCGCGCCGGTGGTGCCCCAGTAGATGTTGCAGACCAGGTGCCCCAGGAACAGCGAGCGGAACGAGACGCTGTGCAAGGCATCGAAGAGGTCGCGATAGATGTGCTTGACGTGGAACCGCCGCCCAGACGCGCCCATGGTGGGCAGGTGCGGAATCGCGTCCATCGTCTTCCACGACGACAGCCCCATCAACGCCGCCATCACCAATGCCGAGACGATGGCAAAGGGCAGGTAGGGCTCCGCATCCAACTGCGGTGTCGGGTTCTCCGGCGTGCTGCGAAAGACGAAGTTCCAGGCGATGGCCGCCACCACCAGCGCCGAGCCCTGGCCGATCATCGACCGCCACGCCGCGATCCGGGTTCGGTCCAGGTAGTCCTGCGTCACCTCCGCGCCGAGCGCGAGATAAGGCAGGTTGAACAGCGTGAGCGCGGTGCGCATCAGCGAGAACGTGACGGTGAACCAAAGGAACAGGCCCATCTGCGAGAGCCCGTCCGGCGGCATGAAGAGCAGCACAAAGAGCCCCGCCACCGGCAGGATCGAGGCGAACATGAACGGATGCCGACGCCCGAAGCGCGACTTGAACCCATCCGACCACGATCCCACGGTCGGATCGGATATCGCATCGACCACCGACGCCACCGCCAAGGCCAGCCCCGTCAGCGCCCCGGAAAGCCCCACCACCTGGTTGTAGTAGAGAAACAGGAACCCGAGCGCAAACCCCTGCACGGACTGCCCGGCCCGCCCGGCGCCGTGCCAAAGCACCCAGCCAATCGGCACGCGCTCGGCCCGCGACTCATCCGCCATCACCGTTCCCCCGCCCTCGTTGGCGCGTCATTGCGGAAGGAACCGGGTTCAACGGATTCCATACGCCTGCGCCGGCAGCCAGGTCGCGAGCGCCTCCCATTGGAAGATCACCACCAGCCCGACGAGCTGGATGATGATGAACGGCGCCACGCCGCGGTAGATGACCGGCAGGTCCACCCCCGGCGGCGCAATCCCGCGGAGGTAAAAGAGCGCCCCGCCCACCGGTGGCGTGAGGAAGCTCGTTTGCAGGCAGACAGCGAACATCACCGTGAACCACACCGGGTCGAACTGCAGGCTCGCCACCACCGGCGCGACGAGCGGCAGGATGATGAGGGTGAGTTCCAGCCAGTCCAGGAAGAAGCCGAGCAGGAAGGTGGCGATCAGGATGCAGATGACGATGCCGGTTGGGCCGAATGGCAGTCCGAGGAGCGTCCGCTCGATCAGTTCGTCGCCGCCGAGGCCGCGCAGCACCAGCGTGAAGCACACGGCGCCAATGATGGCGCCGAAGATGAAGGCGGTGGTGCGGGTGGTCTCCTCCACAACTTCGGTGAGCACCTTGCGCGTCAGCACGCCCTTGAGCGCCGCCAGCGCCAATGCCCCCGCGGCACCGACCCCGGCCGCTTCCGTCGGCGTCGCGAGGCCGAAGAAGATGCTGCCGAGCACGGCAAGGATGAGGAAGGCGGCGGGAACGATGGCCTTCACCAGCTCCCACACCGCGGCGAGGTCGATGGGTTCGCGCGGCGTCGCCGGGGCGTGGGCTGGCTTCACGAGGCCGACTCCCAGCAGGTACACGATGTAGAGTCCGCCCAGCAACACGCCCGGGAACAGCGCCCCGAGGAAAAGATCGCCGACGCTCATGGCCATGCGGTCTGCCATCACCACCAGCATGATGCTCGGCGGGATGAGGATGCCGAGGGTGCCGACGGCGCACACCGTTCCCGACGCCAGGCGCCGGTCGTAGCCGTTCTCCAGCATGGCCGGCAGACCGAGCAGGCCCAAGAGCACCACCGACGCGCCGATGATGCCGGTGGAAGCCGCCAGCAGCACGCCGATGATGGTCACCGTGATGGCGAGGCCCCCTCGCACCGGTCCCAACAGACGCGCAAACCCGGTGAGCAGGCTGCGGGCGATGCCGGAGCGATCGAGCAGGATGCCCATGAAGATGAACATGGGCAGCGCCACCATCACCCAGTTCTCCATCACGTCCCAGATGCGATCCACGGTCATGGACGTGTAGAACCAGTCGATGTTCATCGGGATGGCGAAGTCCACCTCGAGGACGATGGCGAGCGCCGTGAAAACTGCCGCGAGGCCGCCGAGAATCCAGGCGATGGGGAAGCCGGTGAAGACCAGCACGATGAACGCCGCGATCATCGTCAGCGCCAGGGCCTCGGCGCCGCTCATGCCCCGCCCATCTCGCTGCGCGGCGCCGCAAGGTACGCCCACAGCCGGCTGAGGCGCGACAGCGTCGCCAGCAGCAGCATCAGGAACGCTCCCGGCAGAACGCCCTTCAGGAACCAGCGGAACGGCAGCCCGCCCGGCGACGGCGATATCTCCGAGACCGACCAGCTATGCGCCACGAACGGCATGGCAAAGACCAGCACAAGGGCGATGAACGGCAACGTCAAGAGCAAGGTGCCGTACAGCTCGATCCACACCTGCGCCCGCGGGTGCAGGCGGCTGGAGACGAGGTCGATGCGTATGTGCGCGTCCACCTGATAGGCATAGGCAATCGCCACCAGAAACGCCACCGAGTTGAGGTGCCATTGCAGCTCCTCGAACTCGATCCGCCCTTCGCCGAACAGATAGCGCAAGGCCACGTTGCTGACGATCACCGCGAGCAACACCACCCAAAGCCAACTCGCCGCCCGGCCGATGCGCCCAAGAACCGCATCGATGGCCTTCGATGCACGAGTCTCGGGAAGAGTCAACCCTTGCATGGGATCCGAGCCTTCGGAGGGAAGGCGCTCATTGCCCCTCCGTCGTCGGCGGCGGATAGGCGAGCCGCCGCCACTCCCCATACACCTCCTGAAACTCCCGCTGCGAGGCGAGGATCGTCGCGAAGTCCGCATCGCGCCCGGCCTCTTCGTCAAGCACCTCGTTCGCAGCCTCCCGCAACCGCGCGAGCAAGTCGTCGGGCAGCGCCCTAGCGCTCACCCCCACATCCCCAAGCCCACGCACGATGGGCCCCTGCATCGCCTCCGAGTAGCCAAGATTGCGCGCCACCCCCGCTGTGCAAAGCCCCTCCAAGAGCGCCTGGTCCGAACTGCGCATCTCGCCCCACACATCGAGATTCACCACCACGTGCGTGGCGCTGAACGGCTGGTGCCAGCCGGGGTAGTAGTTGAACTTGGCGATACGACTGAAACCAAGCGCCCGGTCCGTGAGCGGCTGCGAAAACTCCGTGGCGTCGATGACCCCGGTTTCCAGCGCCTGGAAGATCTCCCCCGCCGGCAACATGGTGATCGACGCCCCGACCCGCTGCATCGCCCGGCCGCCAAGCCCAGCAAAGCGAATCTTCAGGCCGTTGATGTCTTCGGCAGAAGCCAGCGGTTCGCGAAACCACCCCGCCGTCTCAGGCCCAGTGACGGCGCAGAAGATCGGCTTCATGTTGTGCTTGGCGTACACCGCCTCGGCCAGTTCCCGGCCACCGGCGAAGTACCACCAGCCGATGTAGGCCCAGGGCTCAAGCCCAAACGGCGTCGCCGCGATCAACGGCGAGGAAGGAATCTTGCCCTGATCGTAGCCAAGCCACGTGTAGCCAGCCGACACCTTCCGATCCCGCACCGCATCGGTAACGGCAAACGCCGGCACGATCTCCCCCGGATCGTAGAGGTCCAGCACGAAGGCACCGTCGGTCGTGTCCTTCAGCGCCTGCGAGAGCCAAATGATCGTCTCCCCAGACCCCGGCAGGTTGCGCGGCGCACTGAGCGGCATCCGCCAGTGAATCCGCACCGGCGCCCCGCCCTCCCCCGCCACCGGCGCAAGCCGCCCAGCCGAAGCCCCGGGCGTGCGCACCGCCAGCGACACGAGCAAACCGCCCACGAACGCCGCCAAAACGGCAACCAACACCGCCCGCGCGGAAAACACGACCTGACAACTCCTTGGGGGCCCCTACCCGCAAGCATCAAAACCGTTTGTCCGGGGCCGGTCAACCTGATACCTCCTCAGATCGCCGCCTCGCAACCTCCCCAAGGCGAAACGACGACGCCACGACCGAGATTAGAGCGGACATTGCATTTCTGGACGGAGCCCCTTCCTGTCACTCCCCCCTCGCGGGTCCTCGCGGGGGAGTGACAGGGAAGGAGGCGCATCGATGCCGAGTGGCTGGAGCGAGGGCGACTCACCCTCGCTCCAAAGGGCCCGTGCCGACGCGGCAGTGTCGGTCGCCAACCATCGTTGCGTTTGAACGCATCCCCCGCCTCGCGCATGCCGCAGTTTCTGGAACGGAGCCCTTCCTGTCACTCCCCCCTCGCGGGGGAGTCGAGAAAAGCGTCCTCGCTTTTCTCGGA
>JAPPDJ010000077.1 GCA_028824555.1 Gammaproteobacteria bacterium
CTGCGACTGCAATGCCGCGATGGCGGTGAGCGAGCCGAACAGGGCATAGCCGTCGTCCGCCCCGCCGCGACCATAGAGACGGCCGTCCCGGATCACCGGTTTCCATGGCGAGAGCCCCTCTCGCCAGCCGGTGAACTCGGGTTGCTTGTCGTAGTGGCCATAGAGCAGCGCGTTGCCGGCGCCTGTGCCTTCGACGACGCAGAGAAGAAGCGGCGTGCGTCCGGGCAACGTGACGATTCGATGCGTGAGCCCACGCGCGCCGGATGCCGCGGCCCAGCGCTCTAGCTGCTCGGCGGCCTCGCGTAGATACCCATGCCGCTCCCAGTCGGGATCGAAATGCGGCGACTTGCACGGCACTTCGATGTAGTCGCAGAGCGTGGGGACGATGCTGTCATCCCACACCTCGTCCACGAACGTCGTGAGTCGCTTGCTATCCACTCGCACCCTCCTGCGGGAACTCTCGCACCATCAGGCTCCGCGTCAGCCCGAGAACTCGACCCGCAGCAGCGCCGTGCGGCCGGGGCTCCTGTAGCCATACACCGTCGCGTAGTCTGCGTCCGTCAGGTTGTCCACCGTCAGGCGCGTCGTCCAGCGCGGGGTGAGGGCCCAGGCAAGGCTCGCCCGAACCAAGCGAAACGAACCGAGCCGCACGGTGGTTGCGGGCCAGGTAGAGAAGTCGCGGTCAAGCTGCGCGCCGTTGTGCAGGATGGACAGATGCGAGGTCAATCCCCCGCCCAGCCTCGCATCCAGCGCAACGCCCGCCAAGAGCCGAGGACGCCGGACTTCCCGCTCACCCTCCTCGGTGGCGTCAACCCAAGCGACGTTGCCTCGCAAACGCATCGCTCCGAATTCGGCATCGGCGGTCAGCTCGGCACCGGTGCGCCGACTCTCGCCATCGATGTTGCGGGCGGTGAAGCCACCGACATCCGGCGCAAAGGCAAAGCCGTCGATCTCGTCTTCGAGCACGGCGTGGAATGCAAGCGCGTTGACCCGCAGCGCCCGCCGGCGGTGCTCCATGCCCACTTCCAGGGCCCGCGATCGCTCGGGCGTCAGGTTCGGGTTGCCAACGAAGGTCCCTGGGAAATAGCCGAAGCGCTCGATGAACGTCGGATTCTTGATCCCTTCCGCAACATTGGCGAAGACCCGACCACCGAACGCCGGGGCGGTCGCGCCGACGCGCAACGTCGTGGCGTCATCGAACTCGCCGTTGCTGTCGTGCCGCGCTGAGGCGGTGATGGCACCGGCACCCAAGTCGGCCTGGTACTCGCCAGCTACGCTCCATGCGGTGAACGTGCGGCTCTGGTTTGGGTCCCCGAACGCCGAAGCTTCGCCGACCTGCCGGAACCTCTCCCGCTCGACCTCCAGCGCCGCGCTGGCCCGATGTCCGGGCGCCAGCCGCAGCACAGACGCCAGCGCCGCGCCCTGGCGGGCACCATGCGTGGCGTTGGTGAACGCGCCGTCGGCGGAGTGGTCTACGTCGCTCTCGCTGTGGAACACCGACAGGCTCGGCAAGATGCGGCCCCGGCCTTGCCAGCGCGTCTCCCAGCCGACCAGAACCGCATCCGTTGCAGTTTCGCGGTCGCCGTCCACCGGGACATAGTCCGGGAACGGTGCGGGATCGAACTGCACATCCGCGCCGGTGTGCCGTGCCAGCACCTTGTGTTGCCAGCGCCCGGCAACCGTCGTCGCCACGGCATGTACGGTGTCGTTGCGAAAGCCGTCGGTCTCGCCGCCGAGCCTCGATACGTTGTCGCCATCGCTCTCCACATGCCCCGCGGCCAACCGCGCCCGCACCCGTTCGCCCACGTGGGCAAGGTCGATGTCGGCATCAAGCGTTGCCGCGTCGCCATAGCCGAGCGACACCCACCGGCCGCTCTGCTCCGGCAGCGTGTCCAGGTTGATCACTCCAGCAGTGGCGTCGCTGCCCCAGACCGTGCTTTGCGGCCCGGACAAGAGCTCCACACGGGAAACCCCGGCAAGGTCCAGCGTGCCGAAATCAAAGGCAGAGCCGATGCCCGGATCGTTCACCGGGAAGCCGTCCACGCTGACGAGCAAATGGTTCGCCTCGGCGCCCCGCACTCGCGCCTGGGTTAGCGAGCCCCGCCCACCGCTAGGCGACAGCGCGAGACCCGGCATTTCGCGCAGGAGATCCGTGCCATGGTGCGTTGCGGCTGCGCGAATGGCGTCTTCCTCAATGCTGACGATGCGCTGATCCACGACGCCGATGCGGCTCGCCGTGACGCTTATCCGCTCGGCTGTCGCCGGCGGCTCCATCTCGGCATCGTCCGTCGTTTCGGCCGTTGCCGCCAAGCCGTGTGGCGTCGCCAGCAGCGCCGCCGCAACCACCACGAGGATTTCCTTCTCGTTCAATCTGGATTACTCCCACTTGACTGTGTGCTGGCCACGGCACGCCAGCGCGTGCCCGACCGGGTGTCTTCGAGTTCAATGCCCTCTGCCGCCAGTTCATCGCGGATGGTGTCCGCACGGGCGAAGTCGCGATCGGCTCGGGCTTGCCGGCGTTCCTGGATGCGCCGTTCGATCTCGGCCTCGTCCATGCCGGCACCGGCGCGAAAATACTCCCGCGCCGGCGTGGTGAGGAGCCCGAGCATCCAGCCACCGGCAAGGAGCTGGCGCCGCAGCCTGCGAGCTTCCTCGGCGGAACTCGCTCGATGCACGTCCGCTGCCAGCGCATGCATGGCCGCCAAGGCACGCGGCGTGTTCAGGTCGTCGCAGAGGGCCTGGGCCACCGTCTCTGGCATCTCGTCCAAGGCCGCATCGGCAAAGTCGCTCGCGGTCATGCTGGCGTTTTGTCCCTCGTCGCCGTCGCGCAAGGCGCCATAGAGCGTGTCGAGACTGGAGCGGGCCTGCACCAGCAATCGATCCTCCCACTGCAAGGTCTGCCGATAGTGGCCGAGCAGCAGCGCATAACGCAGCACTTCGCCCGGATGCTTCCCGAGCAGGGCGCGGATGGTGACGACGTTGCCGAGGCTCTTGGACATCTTGGTGCCGCCGAAACTCAGCATGCCGTTGTGCAGCCAATAGCGCACGAACTCCACGCCGTGGGCACAGGTGCTTTGCGCCCGCTCGTTCTCGTGGTGGGGGAAAGTGAGGTCGGTGCCGCCAGCGTGGATGTCGATGGTGCGCCCGAGATGCTGGCGGATCATCGCCGAGCATTCGATGTGCCAGCCCGGTCGCCCGCGCCCCCAAGGGCTCTCCCAGCCAGGCAGTTCCGGCGTGGAGGGCTTCCACAGCACGAAGTCCTTGGGGTCGCGCTTGTACGGCGCCACTTCCACGCGGGCACCGTCGATCATGTCCTCGAGGCTCCGGTGCGAAAGCGAACCGTAGTTTGGATCGGAAGGGACGTGGAACAACACATGGCTGCTTGCCTCGTAGGCGTGGCCGGCATCGATCAACTCCCGGATCATCGCCACGATCTCGCCGATGTGTTCGGTGGCGCGAGGCTCCACATCCGGGTCCAGCACGCCGAGCGCCCGCACATCCTCCCGATAGGCGTCGGCATACCGATCCGCAAGTTCGGCGATGGACTCGCCGGAGGCAAGCGCGGCGGCGTTGATCTTGTCGTCGACGTCCGTGATGTTGCGCACGAAGCGGACGCCGCCGTACTTCAGTCGCAACAGCCGCGCCAGCACATCGAAGCAGACCGCCGGCACGGCGTTGCCGATGTGGACGAGGTTGTAAACGGTGGGACCGCAGAGATAGACCGTTACCCGATCCGGGTCCCCGGGCTCGAACCGTTGACGACGGCCGGTGCGGGTGTTGTGCAGGTGAATGTCCATGTTTGGCAAGGCTCTCGTAGCTATCGACGCGCGCCGCTGGTAAGCGACACGCCCCTTCGAGACTCGCGCGCCGGGCACCTAGGAAGCCCGACGCGACCGCATCGTCAACAGCTACAGCGGATGGCGGGACGGACCAACATGGCGGCGCCGATCATACACCCACAACGCGCCGCTCCAAGAACCAACGACCCGGCCGAGGGAAGGCAGCCCTGCCTCGGGCACGTTCAGCCGCCGAAGCGACCCGCCAGCCAGCCAAACACCGCCCGCAGGCCCATTGCCTCGCCGCCGAGCGGATGGGCAGGCCGCCGTCGCGTGTTCCAGGCCATGATGTCGAAGTGGGCCCACGGCGCGTTGCCGACGAAGCGCTGGAGATAAAGCGCGGCGGTGATTGCGCCGGCGTAGGGCGACGAGCCGGCGTTGGCGATGTCGGCCACAGTGCTGTCAAGCATGGCGAGGTAGTCCGCGTGCAGCGGCATGCGCCACACAGGGTCTTCGCGAGAGTTGCCAGCGGCAGAGATGCCGTTCGCCATGTCGTCGTCGTTGCTGAACATCGCCGGAAGTTCCGGTCCCAAGGCCGAGCGCGCCGCCCCCGTCAACGTGGCAAAGTCGATGAGCGCCTCGGGTTCGTCCTCGGCCGCAAGGGTCAGCGCGTCGCAGAGGATCAGCCGCCCCTCCGCATCGGTGTTGTCGATCTCCACCGTGGTGCCGGCGTAGGTGCGGATCACGTCGCCAGGCCGGAACGCGTTGCCGGCAATCGCATTCTCCACCGCCGGAACCAGCACCCGCAACGACACCGGCAGCCGCCGCTGCATGACGAGATGGGCAAGCCCGAGCACGTGCGCGGCACCGCCCATGTCCTTTTTCATCAGGCGCATGCCCGATGCACTCTTGATGTCGAGGCCGCCGCTGTCGAAGCAGACCCCCTTGCCCACCAGCGTCACCTCCGGATGCTCGGCATCGCCCCAACGAATGTCGATGAGCCGCGGCGGCGAGGCGCTGGCGCGGCCCACCGTGTGGATGGTGTTGAAACCTCGCCGCAGCAACTCGTCCCCCACAGTCACCTCAATGCTCGCCTCGTGCCGCTCTGCGAGGCGACGAGCCGCATCCTCCAAATGGTGCGGCAGCATGTCCGAAGTCGGTGTGTTGACGAGGTTGCGACAGAGATTCACCGCCTCGAGCTCGTCGAGTACGGCTGCGTTCTCGGGCGGAATCAGCAGCGTCGCCGGCGCCCGCGCGGGTTTGCGGTACTCCGTGAACTGATAGCCACCGAGACCCCAGCCGAGCGCCAGCAACTCGGGCTCCGTCGCGCCTTCGAGGCGGTAGTCGCCCGCCGGCAACCGCATTGCGAGGTGGCCGAGGCTGGCGATGCTCTCCCCCTCGCCCAATCCAGCAAGAACCCGATCCGGCGCACCGTCGCCGCCCGGAAGGAAAACAAACGCGTTGGCGCCGGCGGCAAAGCCGAACCGGTCCAGCCACGCATGCTCCACCGCAGAAGCCCGGCCGCGCCACTCGGCGAGGTCCCCCGCAGTCACCACCTCCACCGCCGTCGCCGGCCGGCCGTCGTCAACAATCAGCATGGAAGCAAAGTATAGGCTGCACGCAAGCAACCGTTGGCTACGCCGCAAACCTGCGCAACGACCTCAAGACACGACTATTCCGAACCAGCCAACGAGACGCACCGGGCAACGAATGCCGCGAACGGCGCAATGTCCTGCTCCACGCTCGCCGCCTCCAACGCGGCCATGTATTCGTTCCGATCATCCACACGGATCGTGGTCCACGGATAGCCGCCAGACGCCAGCATGATATTCATCAAGAACCTCCCAATGCGCCCGTTGCCGTCGGCGAAGGGGTGGATGTAGCCAAGCATCCAATGTCCCGCCACGGCGCGCACAGCGGGCGCTTCCTCCTGCTCCAGCAGATCGAGCAAGGTCTCCATGCAATCGGGGACAATTTCTGCACGCGGCGGCACATGCCGCGAGCCGCGCAGGAGCACCGGCTGGTTGCGGTAGCCGGCGAGAGCGAACGTCTCGTGCAAGCCAGCCTCCAACGAAGGTCGGAACAGCTCCGAGTGCCAGCGGCCGTGGGTGACGCGGAACACGGCTCCCGGATCAGCCCCGCCCAAAACCTCCTCCAAGGACTCTTGCACCGACTGAAACGCCTGCCAGTAGCCTCGTGCTGCCAACGCATCGCGCTGACGTCGGTCCATCGCATCCGTGCCTGGATCCCAAGCACCCGCGCGCACCCGTTCGATGAGTTCCGGCGAGACTTGGTAGCCTTCGATGGACAAGGAGTGATAGGCATCGTCCAGGTAGGCAGCGCTGACGCGTTCGAGATAGCGCTGCCGTGTCGCGCTAGCTGGCAGCCCCTGCGGTGGCGGCAAGGCTGCAAGAATCGGCTCGCGCATTCGCGCCCAGAGGGCCTGCAAGCGATGCGCGATCGGCGGCGCGGAATGGCGCAGGACGTGCGCCATCTGACTTTCACGCGTCGTATTCTCCGGGACGAACGGATCCACCTCGCGGAACGCGTCGTAGCCAGCCTGCCGCATCGCACGACCAATCTCGTCCGCGAAACCTCCCCGACCAACGTGCCGGAATGCACCCGCCAAGCGACCGGCAACGGTCGAGTGGTTGCCTGCCAACAGCCGCTGCACGATGCCCGTGACCTGCACAACTCCAGCGAGCGCCGTTCGCGCCTCAATAGGACAGTCGCGAAAGAACCTGGGCGGTACCCGCAGCAGGGCGGCTTCCGTTGTGTAGGTGCGCAATCCCTCGCGCTCGAAGATGTCCGCAAGCGGCAAGTGCGGCGATTTCAGGTCGAACAGCGACATGCCGAACGGCAGATCGACGTTGTTGTTGCCGCCCCGCTCCGCGTACACCACTACCTGCCGAGGCACGCTGGTGTCTTCGGCGTGGAGCCTGAGCGAGAGTTCCGGTGAAATGTGCCAGCGGTCTCCGAACCGGTGTGCGCAGTACCGCGCGCAGAACTCCCAAAACGAGGCGTACCAAGCAGTGGTGTCGTGGGGCAACGCTTCGGGACTCGACAAGATCAACCAGCCCTTGATGACCCGGCGCAGATAGCCACCTCGAAGTAGCCGCTCGCGATGGTCACGATGGAACTCTCGGGCAAGGAAGATATGCCGCCCCTCCCCTTGCCGGTCAGCTAGCACCTGTAACGCAACGGCCAGCTTTTCGTTGGGCGTAGCCATCGCGTCCTCGAGGCAGTCCGTGTGGCTTGCAAGTATATCTTGGTGCGCCATCGCAAGTATATTTTGCAATGCCCCGGATCCGAAGGCTTCCGCCACCGCTTCCCGGCGGTGGCGTGCCCGACATCGATGCGGTTAGCCCCAACCCGTGATTTCCGCCAACCCATCGCCGATTTCGGCGAGGCTCTTCACCGTCTTTACGCCGGCGGATTCCAAGGCTTCGAACTTCTCGTCTGCGGTGCCCTTGCCGCCGGCGATGATGGCGCCGGCGTGGCCCATGCGCTTGCCTGGGGGAGCGGTGACGCCGGCGATGTAGCCGACCACAGGCTTGGTGACGTTGGCGGCGATGAACTCGGCCGCTTCCTCTTCCGCGGTGCCGCCGATTTCGCCGACCATGACGATGGCTTCGGTGGCCGGGTCGTCCTGGAAGAGGCCCAGGATGTCGTTGAAGTGGGTGCCGGGGATGGGGTCGCCGCCGATGCCGACGCAGCTTGACTGGCCGTAGCCCTTGTCGGTCGTTTGCTTGACTGCTTCGTACGTCAGGGTGCCAGAGCGAGACACCACCCCTACTTTGCCCGGAAGGTGGATGTCGCCCGGCATGATGCCGATCTTGCATTCCCCTGGGGTGATGACGCCCGGACAGTTGGGGCCGATCAGGCGGCCGCCGGTGGCGTCGAGACGTTCCTTGATGACGAGCATGTCGAGGGTGGGGATGCCCTCGGTGATGCAGACGATGAGCTCGAGGCCGGCGTCCATCGCCTCCAGGATCGAGTCCTTGCAGAAGCGTGCGGGCACGTAGATGACGGTCGCGGTGGCGCCGGTCTGCTCCACGGCCTCGGCCACGGTGTCGAACACCGGACGATCGAGATGCGTCGTTCCGCCCTTGCCGGGCGTGACGCCGCCGACGAGCTGCGTGCCGTAGGCGATGGCCTGTTCGCTGTGCAGCGTCCCCTGCGAGCCCGTGAAGCCCTGGCAGATCACCCGCGTGTCGCGGTTCACGAGAATGCTCATCGGTTGCCTCCCGCTGCCGCGATGGCGCGGGTGGCGGCGTCCTCGAGCGAGGAGGCAGCGGCGATGGCGAGGCCGCTTTCCTCAAGCACGGCGAGCCCTGCGGCGGAGTTGTTGCCCTCGAAGCGCACCACCACGGGCACTTCCACGCCCACCTGCGTCACCGCCGCGACGATGCCTTCGGCAATGACCTTGCAAGAGACGATGCCGCCGAAGATGTTGATGAGCACCGCCTTCACGTTGTCGTCCGAGAGGATGATCTTGAACGCCTCTGCCACGGCTTCCTCGGTGGCGCCACCGCCGACGTCGAGGAAGTTGGCCGGTGCGCCGCCGTGCAGCTTGACGAGGTCCATCGTCCCCATCGCTAGGCCCGCGCCGTTCACCATGCAGCCGATGTCGCCGTCGAGAGCCACATAGTTGAGGCCGAACTCGTCTGCTTGCGCCTCGCGTTCGTCTTCCTGGGAAGGATCCCTCAGCGCCCCGATGTCGCTTTGGCGAAAGAGGGCGTTGTTGTCGATGTTGATCTTGGCGTCGAGACAGTGCACGTCCCCCGCCTTGGTGACCACCAGCGGGTTCACCTCCACCAGCGAACAGTCGCATTCGTGGAAAAGGCGCGATAGCTGCACGAAGACATTGGCGAACTGATTCACCTGGCGCCCGCTGAGACCGCGGTCGAACGCCATGGCCCGGCCCTGCCAGGCTTGCGCGCCTACTGTCGGGTCGATGGTGGCGCGCAGGATCTTCTCGGGGGTTTCGGCAGCGACCTGCTCGATCTCCACACCGCCTTCGGTGGAGGCCATCGTCACCACTCGGCGACTGCCTCGGTCCACCACCATGCCGAGATAGAGTTCGCGGTCGATGTCTGCCGCTTCCTCGACGAAGATACGACTGACGGGCTGCCCTTCGGCACCGGTCTGCACCGTGACTAGGCGACCGCCGACCCACTCGTCGGCAAAGGCGCGCACTTCGTCAACATTGCTTGCGAGGCGAACGCCTCCCGCCTTGCCGCGCCCCCCGGCATGAACCTGCACCTTGCAAACCCACTTGTCGCCGCCAAGCTCGGCGGCCGCCGCGACGGCTTCGTCGGCGGTGTCGACGGCAATGCCCCGAGACACCGGTAGCCCATAGTCGCGGAACAAATCCTTGGATTGGTATTCGTGTAGATTCATCGTTGTCTAGCGCTTCCGATTGATCATGTGGATGGCGTGTCCGCCGACGCCCAAGGCGGCCTCGTGCAGTGCCTCAGAAAGGGTGGGGTGGGCGAACATGGTGAGGCCAATGTCCTCGGCACTGGCATCGAATTCCATGGCGATGACCGCCTGGGCGATGATCTCGCTCGCCTGCGGGCCGAGCACGTGAACGCCGAGGATGCGGTCGGTCTCTGCATCCGCCACCAGCTTGACAAGCCCCTTGGCGTCATTGGCGGCAAGTGCCCGGCCGCTGGCGCCGAACGGGAAGGTGCCCACTCGATAGTCGTCGCCGGCGGCCTTCACCTCGTCTTCGGTCTTGCCCACCCAGGCGATTTCAGGATGGGTGTAGATGACGGAGGGAACGGTGTCATAGTTCACCACCGGCTTGTGGCCGGCGATGCGCTCCGCCGCCATGACTCCCTCTTCCGCTCCCTTGTGCGCCAGCATCGGGCCGCGCACCACGTCGCCCACGGCATAGACGTTGGGCGCATCGGTGACGCAGAGGTCGTTGACGAAGAGGAAGCCGCGTTCGTCGAGATTGACGCCGCTGTCGGGTGCGAGAAGCCCTTCGGTGTACGGACGACGGCCCACGGCGACGATGAGTCGATCCACTTCCAGCGAATGCTCGCCACCGGAAGCGTCCTGATAGGCCACCGACACCGCTTCGCCCTGCACCTGGGCGCCGGTTACACGGGTGCCGAGACGGATGTCGAGCCCCTGCCGGCTGAGTTCGCGCAAGCCATCGCGGGCGATGCGGGAGTCGGCAGTGGGAAGGAAGTCCTCCAGGGCTTCGAGAATGACCACCTCTGAACCAAGACGGCCCCAGACGCTGCCGAGCTCGAGCCCGATCGCGCCAGCGCCGATCACGCCGAGCCGCTCCGGTGCGGCATCGAAGGCCAGCGCGCCGGTGGAATCCACGATGCGGTCGCCGTCGAGCGGTGCCGGGGCAATCTCCACCGGCACCGAGCCGGGGGCGAGCACGACGCTGCCGGCATCGAGCGTGCGCGTCTCGCCTTCGTGCGGCTCGAACTCCACGCGGGCGCCGCTCAAAAGCCGGCCACGCCCGGCAAGATGGGTCACCCCATTGCCCTGAAACAGCGTGCCAATGCCGCCGGTGAGCTGCGCCACCACCGCATCCTTGCGCGCCATCATGCGCGGCACGTCGATCGCAACGCCGCTCGCAACCACACCCAAGTCGGCCAGCGACTCGCGGGCTTCGACGAACTTGTGGGAGGCGTCGAGCAGCGCCTTGGAGGGGATGCAACCCCAGTTCAGGCAGGTGCCGCCGAGGGTTGGCTTGCCGTCCGCACCGAGCGCCTTGTCGATGCAGGCAACGCTCATGCCGAGCTGCGCACCTCGAATGGCAGCGGCGTAGCCAGCCGGACCCGCACCTATGACAACGAGATCGTATCTGTCCGTGCTCAAAGGGGTCCAGCTCCGCAGCAATCGGGCGCGATTCTATATCAGCGCGGGGCCGACGTTCGTCACGGCGAAGCGACGCCCGACAAGTGCTGCATCGCCTTGTCGAAGGTGTACACGCCACTTAGCGTGTCTCCCGCCACCGTAGCAACCGACTGCGCCTTGCCAACCACCAATGCGTCTGCAAAGCCCATCACCTCGGACCCACCATCTCCAACCGCCGCTCGGTATGCCTGCAAGGCCCGCCAAACAACCTGATCGTCCTCGAAACGGACCTTGGGCTCGCTGAAGAGACGCTCGACAACGCCAATCAGACCCTGCGCTGACAAGCCGTACTTGCGGCCCGTCAACGTCCAAACCGTCTCCGCCAGCACCACATCCGTGATCAACACGTCCTCGACACCATCGAAGAGGCGATCTACGAGCGACGCTTGCTCGGCATCGTCGTGGAGGAGGTAGCGCAGCAGAACGTTGGTGTCGACAGCGATCAACGCTCCGACTCTGGCAGCGCGCTCCGCAACGAATCCTGGTCGCTGAGCAATGGGTCCCGTTGCAGATGCCTAAGGCACCCCTTGGCCGCACCCGGTACGAGCGGCACGATGGTGATGCGACCGTCTGCGACGAAGCTGCGGAACAGATCGCCGGGGCCGATCCCCACCTCCCGACACTGGTCCACCGGCAATGTGATCTGACGTTTCGCACTGACCCGAGGCATGGGAACTCCACAGCCATGAGAGGTTCAAGCGAGCGTATTCCCGGTCTTTACCTCTGTCAAATAGTAAAGAACGTCCGCCATAATCCCAGCGATCCCTCCAATCGGCACCGTGCGTTGGCAGCCGCTTCACGCCACGGCAAGTATGCGCCGCCTCCTCAGCGGAGCTGTGCAACGGCCGCCATGATTCGTGTCGTAAGCTTGTCTGCTGAGTGGACGTCTTGGGCGGGACATGGAACATCGAAGACTAGGCAACAGCGGACTGTTCGTGTCCGAGGTGGGTTTGGGCTGCAACAACTTCGGCGGCAGGATCGACGAAGCTGGCACCCGGGCAGTGGTGCATGCGGCGCTCGATGCCGGGATCGACCTTTTCGACACCGCCGACATGTACGGCGGTTCGCTGTCGGAGGAGTTCCTCGGCCGGGCGCTGGGCGGACGCCGCCACGATGTGATCCTCGCAACGAAGTTCGGCTTCGCTATGGGCGAGGGTCCGCACCGGAAGGGCGCATCGCGACGCTACATCGTCAGTGCACTGGAGGCGAGCCTCAGCCGCCTCGGCACCGACTATGTCGACCTCTACCAGATTCACTTTCCCGATCCGCATACGCCGATCGACGAGACGCTGCGGGCCCTGGACGACTGCGTTCGCGACGGCAAAGTGCGCTACGTTGGCTGCTCGAACTTCGCCAGCTGGCAGATCGCGGATGCGCATTGGACCGCGGCGCGGGATCGCCTGAACCCCTTCGTCTCCGCACAGAACCTGATGAGCCTGCTCGAACGCGACGTGCTGCGCGAAGTGATCCCGGCTTGCGAGCATTTTGGGCTCGCCATGCTGCCGTACTTTCCGCTGGCGAGCGGCTTGCTCACCGGCAAGTACCGGCGGGGTGAACCGGCGCCCGAAGGCACGCGGCTGGGCGCCCCCCGCGCAGCAGGCGCCTTGAGCGCACGCAACTTCGACCGGGCGGAGGCGCTGGCGGCCTTCGCCGAAGAGCGCGGACGGTCGCTGCTGGAACTGGCGTTCGGCTGGCTGCTCTCCTTCCCGGTCGTGTCGTCGGTGATCGCCGGGGCGACCTCGGCAGACCAAGTGCACGCCAACGTGGCGGCGGCGACCATGCGCCTCGACGACGCTGAGATGAAGGAAGTCCTGCAACGGCTGGAGGCTGTGGAGGCCTAGGGTGTAACGCAGAACACCTTGCCCCGAGGGCCCCTTCACTCATACGCGGGCCGCTTCCGCCTCTATAGCTCGAGCAGCATCCGTGCCGGGTCTTCGACTAGCTCCTTCATGGTGACGAGGAAGCGCACTGCTTCGCGCCCGTCGATCAGGCGGTGGTCGTAGGAGAGCGCGAGGTACATCATCGGGCGGACCACGACTTCGCCGTCCACCACCACCGGGCGATCCTCGATCTTGTGCATGCCGAGGATGGCGGTTTGCGGCGGGTTCAGGATCGGCGTGGAGAGGAGCGACCCGAATACCCCGCCGTTGGAGATGGTGAACGTGCCGCCGCTCACGTCGGCGATGGCGAGACGGCCGTCACGGGCGCGCTCGCCGTATTCGGTGATGGCGTCTTCGATCTGGTGCATGGCAAGGGCGTCGGCGTCGCGGATGACCGGCACCACGAGGCCGCGATCCGTGCTCACGGCGACGCCGATGTCGTAGTAGCCGTGGTAGACGATGTCGTTGCCGTCGATGGAAGCGTTCACGGACGGGAACCGCTTCAGCGCCTCGACGCAGGCGCGCACGAAGAAGCACATGAAGCCGAGCCGGGTGCCGTTGTGGCGCGCCTGAAACTCCTCGCCATAGCGACTGCGCATGGTCATCACCGGTGCCATGTCCACCTCGTTGAAGGTGGTGAGCATGGCCGCGGTCTGCTGCGCCTCCACCAGGCGCCGGGCGATGGTGGCACGCAGCCGCGTCATGGGCACGCGGCGCTCCACCCGCCCCTCTTCGTCCGCAGCACTCTCCGGATCGTCCGCGGGCGTCGCCGCCGGCGGGCGAACCGCCTCCGCCTCGGCGCCAGCTTCAAGCTCGATGGCACGCTGCACGTCTTCCTTGGTGACCCGGCCGGCCCTGCCCGTGCCATCCACCGCCGCCGGATCGATGCCCGCCTCCGCCGCCAGCTTGCGTGCCGCCGGGGAAACGCCGACGTCCGCTTCCTCTGGTTCTGGCGCGGATGATGGACGCACCGGAGCGGCTGCGGCGGCACCCTCCTCGAAGGTTGCAAGCGGCTCCTCCGAAACGACCACGTCACCCTCTTGCTTGAGGATTTCCACAAGCTGGCCATTCGCCGGCGCCGGCACCTCGATCACCACCTTGTCGGTCTCGATGTCCACCAGAACTTCGTCCCGCCGCACCGGCTCGCCCACGGCCTTGTGCCAGGCCGCGACCGTGCCGTCGGCGATGGATTCCGGAAAGGTCGGTGTCTTGATCTCGGTTGTCATTTCTCGTCCCGCTTAGGTCCCGCTGGTTGGGCCTCCGCCCGCTTGATCGTCCAATCCTGCTAACTCACCTTGGAGCCACTCCAGCAATGCACCTTGCTGGGGCCGAAACCCCTCGGGTAGCAGTTGAAGGACATCGTCGGACACCTCCGCACTGGCCTCTAAAACCTCCGTCGCGTAGACGTCAGGACCCTTTTCCGGATTCTCCTCTTTCCACTCGAGATAGTCCCGTCGCTCGAAATGGATGAGTAACCCGCTGCCGACCAATGGGATGGCGACAGCCATCCGCCGCAGTCGCGCCCGTGCCTTCGTCTTTGCGATTTCCTTACGATGTCTCGCACGCTGCTGGGCAGCGCTTGCGGCCGCTGCGGCCGACACCTTTGCCACCTGGGCGCCAAGCTCAATGGTGCGCCAAGCCAAGCCGGCGGTGCTCATTGCCAAACCAAAACACAATGCAACGACAATCCAGCTAGCACGAAACGCCTGCCACGCCACTCGCAACGCTTTCATGATGGGCTCGTCGTCTCTCGCACCGACGCTACCAAACACCCTATGGCCATCATGAAGCGGGCAGGGCAGCCCCGTTCCCCGTTAGCGCGTCCCGCACCAGCGCTTGTTGGCGTTCGATGTGGCGTGCCATGTACCCACTCGCCGGAGCGGCGAAGGCCTCGCGGCCGGCGTAGGCGAGTTCGATGCCGCCGGGCAGTCCGGCGAGCACGTTGCGCATGTGGTGCTGGCTCGAGTACCAAGCGCCCTGATTCATCGGTTCCTCTTGGCACCACACCACCTCGCGCATGTTGGGCCATTGTTTCAGGACATCGTCAAGTTCCTGCTCTGGGAACGGGTAGAGCTGTTCCAGGCGCACCACGGCAACGTGCGCGAGTTGCTGCTCCCGGCGTTCCTGCAACAGGTCGTAGAAGACCTTGCCGCTGCACAGCACCACCCGGGTCACGGCCTCGGCATCCAGGTCGTCGATCTCGCCGATGACGCTGTGGAAATGGCCGTCGGTGAGGTCTTCCAGCGTCGATGTGGCGAGCTTGTGCCTGAGCAGGCTCTTGGGCGTCAGCGCCACGAGCGGCTTGCGCAAGGGCCGCATCACCTGTCGCCTCAGCATGTGGAAGACCTGCGCCGGGGTGCTCGGCAGGCACACCTGCATGTTGTCCTCCGCGCAGAGCTGGAGGTAACGCTCGAGCCGTGCCGACGAATGCTCCGGCCCCTGCCCCTCGTAGCCGTGTGGAAGCAGCATGACGAGGCCCGACAGCCGCTCCCACTTGGTCTCGCCGCTGGAGATGAACTGGTCGATCACCACCTGTGCACCGTTGGCGAAGTCGCCGAACTGCGCCTCCCAGATGGTCAGGGTGCGGGGAGCCGTGGTGGAGTAGCCGTACTCGAACGCGAGCACGGCCTCTTCCGAGAGCAGCGAGTCGTAAATGTCGAAGTTGGCCTCTTCGCTCAGATGATCGAGCGGGATGTGGCGCTTGCCATCCTTCTGGTTGTAGAGGCTGGCGTGGCGGTGAGAGAAGGTTCCAACCCCCACATCCTGGCCAACGAGGCGCACCTCGTAGCCTTCGGACACCAACGTGGCATAGGCCATCGTCTCGGCGAAGCCCCAGTTGGCGAGCATGGCGCCGGCGGCCATGCGGCGGCGGTCCTCGACGATCTTCTGCACTTGGCGGTGCAGCACGAAACCCTCCGGCAGGCGGTCGAGGCGGCCGGCCAGGTCGCGCAGCATCTCGAGGCTCACGCGGGTGTCGGCGGAGGACTCGCGGTCGGCATCGAGATAGGGCGCCCAGTCCACGAACAGCGCCCGGTCCGGTTCCTCCACCAGCGACAGCGCCGTGAGGTCGGAGGTGTCGAAAGCGTAGCGGTACAGCTCCACCTCGGCGTCCACCTCGGCATCGGTAAAGGCACCCGTCGCCACCACGCGGTCGGCGTAGATGCGCCGCACCGTCGGATGCGAGCGAATGGCCTGGTACATCAGCGGCTGGGTCTTCATCGGCTCTTCGGCTTCGTTGTGGCCGCGCCGCCGATAGCAGACGAGATCCACCACCACGTCTTTCGAGAACTGCATGCGGTAGTCCACCGCCAGTTGCATCGCGAACAGAGCCGCCTCCGCATCGTCGCCATTCACGTGCAGGATCGGCGCCCGAACCATCTTCGCCACTTCCGAGCAGTAGTCGGTGGAACGGGCGTCCTCGCGCCGGTCGGTGGTGAAGCCGATCTGGTTGTTGACGATGACGTGAATGGTGCCGCCGATGTGGAAGCCGCGGGTCTGCGACATCTGAAAGGTCTCCATCACCACGCCTTGGCCGGCGAAGGCGGCATCGCCGTGGATCAGGATCGGCGCCACCAAGGAGCCCCTGTAGTCGCGCCGGCGATCCTGGCGGGCGCGCACGGACCCGGCAACGACCGGCCCCACGATTTCGAGGTGCGAGGGATTGAAGCTCAGCGCCAGGTGCATCTCCCCGCCCGGCGTGATGACGTTGGAGGAAAAGCCTTGGTGGTACTTGACGTCGCCGCTGCGGTCCGAGTCCGGCATCACGCCCTCGAACTCGTCGAACAGCTTGCCAGGGTCCTTGCCGAGGATGTTCACCAGCACGTTCAGCCGACCCCGGTGCGCCATGCCGATGACGGTCTCGACGATGCCGTGCGAGCCGAGCCTTTGCAGCGCCTCGTGCAGCATGGGAATGAGGCTCTCGCCGCCTTCGAGGCCGAAGCGCTTGGTGCCCGGATAGCGTGCATGCAGGTAGTTCTCGAGCCCCTCGGCGGCGGTGAGACGGTCGAGCACCGTGCGCTGGGTGTCCGACGAGAACTCCGGCGCGGCATGGACGGATTCCAGCCGTTGCCGCACCCAAAGCTGCTCGGCGGCATCCGTGATGTGCATGTATTCGACGCCGAGCGATCCGCAGTAGGTTTGTTTCAGCGCCGCCACGATGTCGCGCAGGGTCGCCTGCCCGCCCTCGAAGAACTGCGCGGAACCGGTGCTGAAGACCGTGTCGAGGTCCGCTTCGGAGAGGTGGTGGTGGGCGAGGTCCAACTCGGGCGCCGGTTCGCGCTCCCACATGCCGAGCGGGTCCAGCGACGCCCGGAGGTGGCCCCGGCGACGATAGGCGATGATGAGTTCGAGCACCCGAATCTGCTTGCGCTCGTGCTCGGAAGTGACCTCGGTGGCAACGCGTTCCGGCTGTGCCCGCAGACGGTTGCGACCTAGCCGCTCGAAGTGCTGGATGATGGTGCTGTGGGGCACGTCCCCCACCACCCCATCCACCATCGGCAGGCGGTCGAAATACTGCCGCCAGGCTTCGGGGATGCCGTTCGGGTCGTCGAGATAGTTCTCGTAGAGCATCTCCACGTAGGCGGCGTTGCCGCCCGCCACGTGAGAACTGCGCCGCATCCGTTCGACGAAGGACTCAGGCATCTCGCTCTCCTCCTGGCTTTGGCGGCGGCGATTCGGACTCAGGTGGCCTCGGTCAGGAGCATGGAGCGAATCTTGCCGATGGCGCGGGTGGGGTTGAGGCCCCTCGGGCAGGCGTTGACGCAGTTCATGATGCCCCGGCAGCGGAAGACGCTGAACGGGTCCTCGAGCTCTGCGAGGCGTTCGGTGGTGGCGGTGTCGCGGCTGTCGGCGAGGAAGCGGTAGGCCTGGAGCAATCCCGCCGGCCCGACGAACTTGTCGGGGTTCCACCAGAACGACGGGCAGGAGGTGGAGCAGCAGGCGCAGAGAATGCACTCGTAGAGGCCATCGAGCTTGGCGCGGTCTTCCGGTGATTGCAGCCGCTCCTCGGCCGGTGGCGGTGCGTCGTTGATGAGGTAAGGCTTGACCCGCTCGTACTGCCGGAAGAAGGCGCTCATATCCACCACCAGATCGCGGATCACCGGCAAGCCCGGCAGTGGCCGCAGCACCAGCTTGCCCCCCCGCGCCGCCTCGGAGACCGGCGTGATGCAGGCAAGGCCGTTCTTGCCGTTGATGTTCATGCCGTCGGAGCCGCACACGCCCTCGCGACAGGAGCGGCGGTAGGCGATGGAGGGGTCGCGGCTCTTGGCGAGTTCGAGCACGTCGAGCACCATCAGGTCGCGGCCCTCCGGCAGTTCGACCTCCACGTCCTGCATGCGCGCCTTCTCGTCGGCGTCCGGGTCAAAGCGATAGATGCTGACTTTCATGTTCAGTAACTCCGCTCCATCGGCTGGAACGCCTCCATCGTCTTGGGCGCAAAGTTGACGCCGCGCTTGGCTACCCGACGGTCCGCCGGGAAGTACAGCGAGTGGCACAGCCAGTTCTCGTCGTCTCGCTCCTGGTAGTCGTCGCGGGCATGGGCGCCGCGACTCTCGCGTCGTCCCTCCGCAACGACGGCGGTGGCTTCGGCCACTTCGAGCAGGTTGTCGAGTTCCAGCGCCTCGAGCCGGGCGGTGTTGAAGGCGCGGCTCTTGTCGGGCAGGTGGGCGGCGCCGATGCGCCGGCGCAAGTCCTTGAGGGTCTCGATGCCGGCGAGCATGTGTTCCTCGGTGCGGAAGACGCCGAAGTTCACCTGCATGGTGTTCTGCAACTCGCGTTTCAGTTCGGCAACGCCTTCGCCGGTGGATGATTGGTCCCAACGGTTGAGGCGCGCGGTGGCGCGATCGAGGTCGTCTTCGCCGGGTTCGCGGTAGGACACGCCTTGCCGCATCACCTCCTCGATGTGGATGCCCGTGGCACGGCCAAAGACCACGAGGTCCAAGAGCGAGTTGCCGCCGAGACGATTGGCGCCGTGCACCGAAACGCAGGCCACTTCGCCGACGGCGTAGAGGCCCTCCACGGCCACATCCTGCCCATCTGCGTCCTGCGTGAGCGCCTGACCGTCGACGTTGGTGGCGATGCCGCCCATCATGTAGTGGCAGGTGGGCACGACCGGGATGGGCTCGGTGATCGGGTCCACATGGGCGAAGGTGCGCGAGAGTTCGAGGATGCCCGGCAGGCGCGCATTCAACACGTCTGCGCCCAGGTGATCGAGCTTGAGCAGGACGTGATCCTTGTCCGGCCCCGCGCCTCGGCCGTCGAGCAGTTCGAGAATCATGGAGCGGGCCACCACGTCGCGCCCCGCCAGATCCTTCGCCGTCGGCGCGTAGCGTTCCATGAAGCGCTCGCCATCGGCGTTGATGAGATAGCCGCCCTCGCCCCGGCAACCCTCGGTCACCAGCACGCCGGCGCCGTGAATGCCGGTGGGGTGGAATTGCCACATCTCGATGTCCTGCACAGGCACGCCGACGCGCAAGGCCATGCCGACGCCGTCGCCGGTGTTCATCAGGGCGTTGGTGGTGCTGGCATAGATGCGGCCGGCGCCGCCGGTGGCGAGGATCGTCGCCCGCGACTGGATGAAGACCACCTCGCCGGATTCGATCTCGATGGCGACCACGCCCACCACCGCGCCGTCGGCGTTGGTGACGAGGTCCACGGCGAACCATTCCGACAGGAACGTCGTGCCGACCCGCAGGTTGCTCTGATAGAGCGTGTGCAGCAGGGCGTGGCCGGTGCGATCTTCAGCCGCGCACGTGCGTGACGCCTGGCCGCCCTTGCCGAAGTTCTTCGACTGCCCGCCGAACGGGCGTTGGTAGATGCGTCCCGTCTCCGTACGGGAAAACGGCAGCCCCATGTGCTCGAGCTCGAACACCGCCTGCGGGCCAACGCTGCACATGTATTCGATGGCGTCCTGATCGCCGATGTAGTCCGACCCCTTGACGGTGTCGTACATGTGCCAGCGCCAGTCGTCGTCCGGATCATCGCTGCCGATGGCGCAGGTGATGCCCCCTTGCGCGGAGACGGTGTGCGAGCGCGTCGGGAACACCTTGGAGAGCACGGCGGTTCTTAGGCCCGACTGCGCCAGTTGCAGGCTCGCCCGCATCCCGGCACCACCACCGCCGACGATGAGGCCGTCGAACTCCATCCGTCGCAAGCGACTCATGCCAGTCCCCAAATGATCGTGAGCGACCAGGCCATGTACACCACAATGGCCGCCACGCAGCCGAACTGGTAGACGAGTCGGAGGCCAAAGGCGCTGCCGCCCAAGCCCGCGCCGAAGGCATGTTGGCGGATGTAGTCGGTGCCCACCGTCCACATGCCAATCCAAGCGTGAACGGCCAAGGCGACGATGGCTGCGGTGGAGAACCACTGCATGAGCGTGCCACCAAGAAACGCCGCCAAGCTCGTATGGCTCACGTCCGTGGTGGCAAAGAAGCCGACCAAGCAAAGCCCGTACGCGCCGAGCACGAGCGCAGTGACGCGCTGCAGCACGAAATCCGAGAGGCCCGTGCGGCCAAAGCTCGTGACGTTGGTTACCAAAGCCATGCCCCTGCAGCAATCGCCGCCGCCAGCGTCAGCACGAACGTGATCCAGCCGCCGATGCGCCCGCCGCGCAGGGAGTCGCCAAAGTGGAAGTCCAGTAGGAGGTGACGCACCCCGGCCAGGAAATGAAACGCCAGCGACACCAGCACGATCCAAAGCCCCAGCTTGCCGAGCGGCGTCGCCGAAATCCGCACCGCCTCATCGAAGCCGGCGGCGTCTTCCAGGGCAAGGTCGGCCAGATAGAGCACGTAGATGACCCCTAAGAACAGCGCCACCCCGCTCAACCGATGCAGGATGGAAACCACCGCGGTCACCGGCATGTTCAAGAACAGGCTCGGCAGCGGAAGATTGACCGGACGATCGGAACTCATCGACGGGGGCTGGTCTCGCCATCAGCTTGTTGTTGCGACCGAATCATAGAGCAATTCCCCGTCATCCGGCACGGTGCCACTCACTAGCGACGCGTGCGGCGCCCTCTTGAGCGGCACCCCTAGCGTGCCACCGGAGGGCAGCCCTGCTACGATGCGGCTTGCGCGTCGAGCAGTCGGACCGCATGGTTCGTCCAACGCAGCCCGGATGGTGAAACAGGAAGACACAGGGGACTTGAGAGATTGAGCGCCCGCACGGAAACGTGCGGGATGAACGGGGTCAAACTCGGGGAAACCTCAGCAGGCGGGAACCATCCCGCGCCGGTGGCAATCCCGAGCCAAGCCGCCCAAGGCTCGCACCGATGAGCCTGGGAGTGGAAGGTGTAGAGACTTGACGGCCCCCACCTAACCCGCGCCGCGGCATGGTGAAGAGAAAGTCCAGACCCCAAACGCCGGCGGTCGGCAAATGCCGAACGCGGCGGCGACGAAAGTCGTGGCGGGTACGAAAATCCCCCGGGGCACGTCCCCTTGCCGGTTCGAGTCCGGCTCCGGGCACCATCAACGCGGCGACGAGGGCAGCTCGGCTTCCTTGCGCAACTCGTGCGCTATGCGGCGCGGTCGATGGGCAACGCCTGCACCGCCATGCGCAGGCTTCGCCTCCGTTCCAGCGCGGCTTCGGCTGCCTCCTCCTTGATGAAGCCGTAGCCGCGCACATCCATCGGCCAGCGGGCCAGTTCGATAGCGGCGGGTAGGCGGCCCGCGTCCAGGTGCTCCAGCACGAGGGCAATGTCGTCTTCATAAAGGCGCAGCAGCTTTCGTTCGAGCTTGCGGTCACCGGTGAAGCGGAAGGGATCCAAGAGGCTGCCGCGCAGGCGGCGCATTCGGGCCAAGAGGCGGAGCAAAGGTGTCATCCAAGGCCCGAGGGTCAGCTTTCGACGCGAGCCGGGGCGGCTCAGGATGGGCGGCGCCATGTGGTAGCTGAGCCCAAAGCCCGGCTCGAATTGCTGCGCGAGCGTAGCGGCGAAACTGCCATCCGTGTAGAGCCGCGCAACTTCGTACTCGTCCTTGGGCGTGAGGAGCGTGAAGTAGGCTTCGGCAACCACTTCGGTGAGGGGCAGCTTCGCTACTGCGGGCGACCCATGGGTGCCGACGCCGCTGAGGGCATTTTGGCCGTCACCCTGCGACGAGGCACGCGCTGCCGGTTCAAAAGCAGACGCCTCGGCACTTTGCACCTGCTGCACCATGCGCTCGAAGCGGTCCGCGAGGGCTGCATTCTGGTATGTCGTCAGATAGCGCCGTCGATCCGGGTCGCGCTGCATGGCCTCGCCCTCGGCATCCGTGGCCGGCAGCGAATCCGGGTCGTGCGCCGCCATGCGGCCGTAGTGGAACGCCGCGAGATTCCGCTCCACCGCCACGCCATTGAGTTCTATCGCCCGCTTGAGAGACTCAAGCGAAAGCGGAATCACGCCGCTCTGGAATGCATGGCCGAGGAGAAAGACGTTCACGCTGCCAGTGTCGCCGAGCAGTGCAGACGTGTGCCCGTCCGCGTCCACGGTTCGCACCTCGGAGCTGCGCTCGCCAACCCGCTGCAGCAAGTCGCTCGAGCCCGCGTCCGCCCGCCGATGCAGCAGGAACTCCGCCGTCGGCGCGATGTGCGTGTTCGCGACGACGACCGTGCGCTCTTTGTCGAACATTGCCAGCACGTCGCGTCCGGTAGCGGTCACGAGGTCCGCTGCCAGCACCGCGTCGGCGCCGCGCGGCGAAATCCGTGCCGCCACATGCGGCTGCTCGAAGTCGGAGATGCGCACGTGCCCGAGCACCGCACCGCCCTTCTGCGCAAGGCCAGTCATGTCGAGGGTCGTGGCGTGGCGACCGTCCATGTGTGCAGCGGCGGCCAGAAGCTGTGACAGCGTGACGATGCCGGAGCCGCCCACCCCCGTGAGCAGGATGTTGGCAGCCGTGTGCGCGGCTCGCGGCAGCGGCAGTTCCGAACCCGAAAGCCCCTCCGGCACGGTCGCCTCGCGCCGCCTTGTCCGCGCGCCGCGCAAGGTCACGAACGACGGACAGAAACCGTCCAGGCAAGACACATCCTTGTTGCAGGCGCTTTGGTTGATCCGCCGCTTGGTGCCGAACGCGGTCTCTAGCGGCTCCACCGCCACGCAGTTCGATTGCACCGCGCAGTCGCCGCAGCCCTCGCACACGGCATCGTTGATGACGACGCGCAGGTCCGGTTCCTCGGCCAGGCCGCGCTTGCGCCGCCGCCGAAGTTCCGTGGCGCATGTCTGTTCGTACACCAAGGCCGTGCAGCCTGGAATGGCTCTGAGTTCCCGCTGCACTTCATCGAGACGCTCGCGCGGCAACGCCTTGTAGTCGGCGCCGGCATGGCGCTCGGGGTCGTCGGTGACAACCCGCACCGCCTGGACCCCTTCCGCCAGCACCTGCCTCACCACGTCCGCCACCGTCAGGTCGCCGTCCATGGGCTGGCCGCCGGTCATAGCCACGGCGTCGTTGAAGAGGATCTTGTAGGTGACGTTGACGCCGGCAGCCACGGCGGCGCGAATCGCCAAGAGCCCGGAATGGTTGAAGGTGCCGTCGCCCATGTTCACGAAGATGTGGCCTTCGTCCGTGAACGGCGCCTGACCGATCCAGTTCGCCCCCTCTCCGCCCATGTGGGTGAAGGTCCAGGTGTTCCGATCCATCCACTGCGCCATGTAATGGCAGCCGATGCCGGCGGCGGCGCGGCTGCCATCCGGCACCTTGGTGGAGGTGTTGTGCGGGCAGCCGGCACAGAAGAGCGGCACGCGCGCTTCCTTGGAGGTGGTGGCGACACGGGCGAGTGCGCGCTCGTCCGCTTCGGTGGCCTCGAGGAAGGCGCGATTCGGCACCTCGCCAAGCACCCTTGCGATGGCCTTGGCAATGATGGGCAGCGTCACTTCGCCCACCGCAGGAATCAAGAGCTCCCCCGCCGGGTCGCGCTTGCCGAACACCTCCACGCGCGGGCCATGGAAAAGATGCGCCTTGAGCTGCTCTTCGATCAGGCCGCGCTTCTCCTCGACCACAAGCACGCGCTCGGCGTCGCGGCACACCGCGCGGACGAATTCCTCCTCGAGCGGCCAGATGAGTCCAAGCTGCACGAGCCGGATGCCAGCGTCGGCCAGCGACTGCATGGTCGGATAGCCAAGTTCGACGAGCGCCTGGCGGGTGTCCGCAAGTGCCTTGCCGGCGGAAATCAACGTCAGCCGAGGCCGGGATGGATTGCTGTGGACGCGACCCAGGCCATTCGCCGCCGCGAAGGCCATCGCCAGTTGTAGCTTGTGCTCGAAGAGGCGCCGCTCTTGCGACAGCGGGTCGTCCACCAGGCGGATGTTGCCCTCCTGGGGGAGGTCCGGCAGCGTGAACCGCCGTTCTTCCGGCAACAGCACCGTGGCGCTGCTGTCCATCGTGTCGGAGGTGGTGACAAGCCCGGCCCAACAGCCGCTGTAGCGCGACAGGGCCCAACCGGCGAGACCGAAGTCCAGCACCTCCTGCACCGAGGACGGTGCGAGCGTTGGCACGCCGAGGTCTCGAAGCGAGAACTCGCTGCCACTCGGCAAGGTGGACGACTTGCAGCCCGGATCATCACCCACGGCAAGCAAGACACCGCCGCTCGGGCTGCTCCCGGCGGCATTGGCATGGCGAATCGCATCGCTCGAGCGGTCCAGACCCGGCGCCTTGCCGTACCAGAGCGCGAACACGCCGTCGACGCGTGCGCCAGGGAACAGACCCACCTGCTGCGTGCCCCAGATGGCGGTGGCGGCGAGGTCCTCGTTTACGCCCGGCTGGAAGACGATGCCGCTTTGCGCCAGCTCCTCCGTGCGATTCCAGAGCTCCCGATCCAAGCCGCCGATGGGGGAGCCGCGATAGCCGGAGACATAACCTTCGGTGTTCAGGCCCTCACGCGCATCCAGCCGTCGCTGATCGAACGGCAACCGCGCCAAGGCGTGGATGCCGGACAAGAGCGCCACTCCGGACTCCAGCGTGTAGCGATCATCCAGCGAAAAATCCCGTTTCGTCATCTAAAGACCTCCGCCAAAACTCACGGACGCCACCAAGGCAAATATACGCCGAACGCATGTCGTCCGCCTTGCGACGAGGTGCCCTTAGGGGCTCCTATCGCGAGGGGAGGCCCCTCGCGCTCCCCAAGCTGAAGGCTCCTCCAGCGAGCCTACTCGGCGTCGGTTGTGAGGCCGGCTTGCAGGTCGGCGCGGATGGATGCCGGGTCTCGATCGTGCGCATCGCCGATGCCGCCGCCGCCGGGAGTTTCCATCACGAGGGTTGCGCCGGCCGGCACCGTGTCGCGACCCTTGCCCCGCAGCGGGTGTTCGCTGCCGTCAGGCCTCCTGAGGAAGACTCGGCCGGGCCTTCCGGCGTCACCGCCACGGCGACCTTGGGCCGCGTGGTCGATGCGGTCGAACATCTTGGAGATGACGAACGGGGCGCCTTCGGCGTGTTCGATCTCGATGACCTGGCCAAGGCCGCCGCGATACTCGCCGCTGCCGCCGGTGTCTGGCAGATACTCGCGGCGGCGGATGATGAGAGGGGCGGAGACCTCGTTCACCTCTGTCGGGGTGGTGCGCACGCCGGACGGAAAGGCGGTCGTGGAGAGGCCGTCCTGGGTTGGTCGGGCGCCGGTGCCGCCGTTGAAGATGGGGTTGATAACGAAGGCACGGCTGGAAAAGTTGCCTTGCGCCCCGGAAGCCGAGCGCAGCACCGGGTTCCAGATGCACGATGCGCCCTCGGCGGGAGCCCTGCCAGGCAACGCTTGCTCGAGGCACCCCAGGATCACGTCCGGGAGCATTTGTCCCAAGGCGTGCCGGGCCGATACCGCCGCCGGAAACTCCGCGTTCAGGATGCTGCCGGCGGGCGCACGCACCGTGATGGCCGCAAGCGAGCCGGCATTGTTGGGAATGTCGTTGCCCACCACGCAGCGTACGCCGAAGGAGGCATAGGCCTCGGTGTAGTTGAGCGGCACGTTGATGCCGTGGGGCGATGTCGGCGAGGTGCCGTCGAAATCGATGTCGATGGCGTCGCCGCCCACGGTTAGGCAGCAGACGACCGTGATCGGGGAGTCGTAGCCGTCCACCGTCATAGTGTGGCGGTAGCGGCCGTCCGGCACCCGCGAAATTTCGGCGGCCATGGCACGGCGCGAGGTGTCGATGATTCGCTGCCCAACCGTGTCGAGTTCCTCGAGCTCGAACTCGGCCAGCGCCTTCAGGAGCTGTTCGCCTCCGGTGCGGTTGCAGGCGGCAAGGGAGTACAGATCACCCTCTGCCACCATCGGATCGCGCACGTTGGCGGCAATCAGCCGCATCAGCGTCGCGTTGATCTCGCCGCGCTCGAACAGCGGCATGATCGGAACGTGCAGCCCCTCCTCGTAGATCTCGCGACCGTCCGGGCCAAAGCCGAGACCACCGACATCGGCGATGTGGCTGGTGGCGGCAAACAGCGCCACCGGCCGGGTTCCGTCCTCTGGCGCAAAGATCGGCGTCACCACCGTGAAGTCGTTGAGGTGGCCGGTGCCGTCCCACGGGTTGTTGGTTACCAACACATCGCCCGGGTGCAGCGTTGCCACCGGATGGTGCGCGAGGAACTTGCCGACGCTCCGAGCCATCGCGTTGACGTGCCCCGGCGTGCCGGTGACCGCCTGCGCGAGCATCTCGCCTTGGGTGTTGAAGACGCCCGCCGAAAGGTCGCCGGCCTCCCGCACCACCGTGGAGAACGCGGTTCGCATGAGCGTTTGCGCCTGCTCCTCAACGATGGCGAGCAGGCGATTCCACACCAACTGGTCGCGGATGGGGTTCATGGACGAGCCTCCTGCGGCGGCCGCGCGTTGGCGCGAGCGTTGCGTCGCATCACCAAGTCGCCGCGATCGGAAACAGTTGCAGCGAACCCTTCCGGCACCACCAGCGTAGTCTGCTCCTCGACGATGGCCGCTGGCCCGGCGAGCGATGCTCCCACGCCAAGCGAGTCCCGCTCGCGCCGCACAGCCCGAATGTCGCGCTCGCCGTCGAACAATGGTGCATCGGCGAGCGCCTTGCGGCCACCTCCGAGCTCCGGCGGCGTCAACGCATCCTGGTGCGGAGGCGTTTCGACCGTCAGGGTCCAACTCAGCACCTCGGCATCGAGGCCCGGGATGATGCGCCCATACAACTCTCTGTAGGCCGCCTCGAAGGCCTCTCGCAACGATTCCTGGTCCATGTCTTGGGCCAACGCCACTGCAATCTCGTAGCCTTGCCCCACATAACGCATGTAGGCACGGCGCCGCTCCCGCAACTCGCCGGTCGCTACCTCGCCGACAACGCCGTGCGCCTCCGCCCGCATGTCCGCCATCACGTCGTCGACGAGGCCGGCGCGGAACTCCGACAGGCGCATGTAGCGACTGCGAACGACTTCGTAGGAAATGGGCGCGACGAGGAAGCCCACCGCCGAACCGACGCCAGCGTCACGGGGGACTATCGCCGCGTCGATGTCGAGCTTCTGGATCAGGCGCGCGGCGTGGAGCGGCGCCGCACCGCCCATGACGATGAGCGTGCGCCCGGCAAGCTCCTTGCCCCATTCGCTGGCGTGCGCGCGAGCTGCCGCCGCCATGTTTTCGTCCACCACTTCCGACACGGCGTGGGCGCCTTGGCGCGGATCGGCGAGCTCTGGAATGTTGCGGCCGATCTCGTCTGCCAAGGCCTTGCGGGCGGCACCTTCGTCGAGCGGCAGGCGCCCACCCGCAAATCCCCTGGCATCGAGGCGGCCGAGAAGAAGGTCGGCATCGGTCACCGTGGGGTGCTCGCCGCCCCGGCCATAGCTCGCGGGCCCCGGCATGGAACCCGCGCTCTCCGGCCCCACGTGAATGCGCCCAAGCCCGTCCACCGAGGCGATCGAGCCTCCACCGGCGCCGATCTCGACCATCTCAATCACCGGAATGCGCACCGGCAAGCCACTGCCGCGCTTAAAGCGATAGCTGCGATCCACCTCGAACGAGCGCGAGAGCAAGGGCTCGCCGTCGTCGATCAGGCAGATCTTGGCCGTGGTGCCACCCATGTCGAAGGACACGGCGCGGTCGATGCCGAGTTCCCTCGCCATGTGCGCCGCGAGAATGGCGCCGCCGGCGGGGCCGGATTCCACCAAGCGAATGGGGTATTCGCGCGCGGATGCCACCGAAGTCAGGCCACCGCCGGAGGTCATCATCAGAAACGGGCAGTTCACGCCCATCGCCGCCAGGCGATCCTCCAAGTCCGCAAGGTAGCGCGACATCAGTGGGCGGACGTAGGCATTGGCGCAGGCCGTAGAGAAGCGCTCGAACTCGCGGATTTCCGGGCACACGCCGGAAGCCAAAGTGATCGACAGCCCCGGCAAAGCACGCGTCAGTTCGTCTCGCGTACGCAGCTCGTGCTCCGGGTTGGCGTAGCCGTGCAGGAACCCCACCGCGACGCTTTCCACGCCTTCTCGCGTGAGCACCCGCGCCACATCCGCCACCGCATCGAGATCGAGCGGCACCAATGCCTCGCCCGCGGCGTTCATGCGCTCGGGAACGGTCAGGCGCAGGCGGCGCGGCACCAGCGGCGCCGGTCGGCCGATGTTGATGTCGTATTGCTCAAAGCGGTTCTCGAAGGCCATCTCCAACACGTCGCGATGGCCTTCGGTGGTCACGAGCGCCGTCTTCGCGCCCCGCCTTTCGATGAGGGCATTGGTGGCCAGGGTTGTGCCGTGCAGCACCACCGCCACGTCGGCCGGAGTCGCGCCGGCGAGAGCGAGCACGCGCCTGAGCCCCGTCAACACGCCATCCGCCGGCGCATCCGAGGTGGTGAGCACCTTGGTGGTGGTGCGCTTGCCCCCGAGGTCCAGCACGACATCGGTGAAGGTGCCGCCGATGTCAACCGCCAAGCGGCCCGCTGCACTCGTCTGGTCGGCCACGGCCTAGTCCATCTCGAAGTAGAGGTGATAATGCAGCGCGCAGCCTGGATTGAACGAGGCGGCGCAGGACGGGCAAACCGAATCGCAGTTCAGGTATTCGCGCACGGTCAGCTGGTGGCCACAGGCGCCGCACAACACGGCATGTTCGTCGCGCTCGGCCAGCGACCACACCTCGGCCGGGTGTCCGGCGAGTTCGCGATGGCAGTCGATGCAGGGATACCAGCGGTCGCAGCAGCGAAAGCGCAGCGCGATGATGTCCAGAGGCCCGTGGTAGTGGCCGCAGCGCGTGCATTCGTCCACATCGACGCCGAACACTTCGGTGCCGTGGACCATGCGCTTGACTGTCGCCGACTCGCCCACCGTTAGAACGAACCAACGCCGTCTGGTGCCCAGACCCCGGCGGTGACAAGCTCCGCCCCTACGGGGACACACACATGCTGGTTGCGAACGGCCAAGCATCGCCACCAAAATTGCAGAAATCGCCGAACGGGAACCACCTCGCACGCCATGGCCAACGATATTAGTGTGATCGCCCTCTCCTCGCATCCTGAGCTCGCCGAGGAGATCTGCGCGCATCTCGGCGTGCGCCCTGCCGCCACCGAGATCATCCGCTTCGGCAACGAGAACATCCTGTTCCAGTGCCGGGAGAACGTGCGCGAGTCGGACGTTTTCGTCATCCAGACCTCGTGCCCGCCCTTGTCCGACCACATCATGGAACTCCTGATCGCCATCGATGCACTCAAGCACGCCTCCGCTGGCCGCATCACCGCCGTGCTGCCCTACTTTCCCTACGCGCGTTCCGACAAGAAGGATCGCCCGCGCATTTCCATCACTGCGCGGCTGATGGCTGACTTGCTCGAAACGGCCGGAGCCGACCGCGTGCTGACCATGAACCTGCACTCGCCGCAGGTCGCGGGGTTCTTCCGCATCCCGGTGGACCAGCTGAACGCAACGCCCATCGTCTGCAACGAACTGCGCAACACCAGCGAGCTCGGCGACAGCGTGCTGGTGGCAAGCGACGTCGGGGAGGCGAAGGACCTCGAGGACTACGCCAATCGCCTGGGCGCCCCAATCGCGATCATCGACAAGCGCCGCCCCGACGACTCGGAAAACGCCAAGGCCGTGGGCCTGATCGGCGACGTTGCCGGTCGCAATGCCCTGCTCATCGACGACGAGATCACCAGCGGCGGCACCATGATCGCCGCCGCCCAGTTCCTGCTCGAACAGGGCGCCCAGCGCATCGAGGCCGCCGCCGTCCACCCGGTGCTGAGCGGCCACGCCTACGAACGCCTCGCCGACTCCCCCATCGAACGGCTCGTGGTCACCAACACCATTCCCACGCCAAGCGGCCAGAGGATGGAGTGGATCTCGACGGTTTCCGTCGCTAAGCTCTTCGCCGACGCCATCTACGCCATCCATTCGGGCGAGAGCGTCTCTCGGCTGTTTGTTTAATGTCACGTCCTTGATGCTGGAGCGAGGGCACCTCGAGCTTGCACCGCAGCAGCGCCGCGTATGCGGTGCAAGGTCATGGGGAGGTGGGGGCTGGGGCCAGACCCCGAGCGGCGAGAGGTTTGGCGGCGCCCGCCCTCCATTCCCCCGCCAGGCGACCGGAACACTCGCTGCAGCAGCAAGATGCGCGCCCTTGCGGGCGCGATGGAGGACGGGACGTCCTCCCTCCAGGGGACACGATACCAGGCGCTGCGCAAGTCGAAGTGAGACCCCATCCATAGGCCATCGGAGGTTGCCATGACCCTCACCACAGCTGCACCAATCCTTGCCGCCCTGGGCTTCGTCGCCTTCGCTCTCACGGTGGCAGTCGTCCCTCCCCGCTCGGAGTCTGCACCTCGCGCCCGCGCATGGATGTTCCCTGCGACGACTTGCGTCGCGTTTCTCGCCTGGACCCTGTATGCCCTCGCGAACGATGGACTGGTCGCCATCTGGCAGGAGATCAGCCGCAGTCTCTGGTCAAATCAGATCTTCATCGACCTGCTGATCGCCGCCGCCATCGCCCTCGCATTCCTGGTCCCGGAAGCGCGCCGCCTCGGCATGAAGCCGCTGCCGTGGGTGATCGCCACTGCCGCCACCGGCTGCATCGCCCTCTTGGCCATGTTGGCGCGGATGCTGTTCCTCCGGGCCAGGGAAGCATCGGCCCGCGTTCGGTAGGGGCGGGGCCGTCCCGTCCCCTACGGTGATCCTCTTAAGCGATTGAGTACCCCTCGTTCGCAATCGGCATGGTGCGGATGCGGTGCCCGGTGGCGGTGAAGATCGCGTTGCACACCGCTGGCGCCAGCGGCGGCAAGGCCGGTTCGCCGAGGCCGGTGGGCGGGTAGTCGCTTTCGATGAAATGCACGTCTATCGCCGGGGTGTTGGCCATGCGCAGCATCGGGTAGGCGTCGAAGTTCGACTGTTCCACCCGGCCCTTCTCGAACGTCACCGACTGGCCGAGCATGGTCGAAAGGCCATCGACGATGGAGCCTTGCACTTGGTTCTCGGCGCCGCTCAGGTTGATGATCGGGCCCACGTCTGCGGCCGCCGTCACTCGGTGCACCGTGATCTTGCGGCCCGCGTCGACGCTCACGTCCGCCACTTCGGCGATGTGGCCGGCGTGGCTGAAGTAGAACGCGAGGCCGAGTGCCCTGCCTTCCGGCATCTCGCGGCCCCAGCCCGCCTTCTCCGCCGCCAGCTTCACGACTCCGGCGGCACGACCGGTGTGCAGCGCACGCGGGTTGCCTTCCGCCAGCCAGCGCGGCTCGCCGAACATCTCCAAGAGCACTTCCAAGTGATCCCGGCCGGCGGCAACGGCGAGTTCGTGGATGAAGCTCTGCTCGACGAAGCCGAACACGTTCGAGCCCGGCGCCCGCCAGGGCCCGCACGGCGTCTTCCATTCCAGCGCCGTCTGCTCGTAGCGGCAGTTCTCCAGCACGCCAGCCGGAAACACGCCGGGTCGCAGCGAGCCGCCGCTCACCGGGCGCTGGCCGTCGCGGCTGAAAGTGATGAAGCGGTCGCGCCATGCCGTGATGCGGCCCTCGGCATCGAGGCCGGCATCGACCTGGTGGAAGCCGCCGGCACGGAACGTGTCGTGCGACATGTCGTCTTCACGGGTCCACTGCAACTTCACGGGCACGTCCAGGCGATTGGCAATGGCCGCCACTTCCACCATGAAGTCGTTGTGCAGACGCCGGCCGAAGCCGCCACCGCCGCGCAACTGGTTCACCGTCACCTGCGCCTTTTCGAGGCTAAGCAGATCCGCCACCGCCTGCCGGCCGCGACCGGGAAGCTGCGTCGGCGCCCAAAGCTCCATGATGCCGTCGTGGCTCCAGGCGGTGCAGTTCTGCGGTTCGAGCTGGGCGTGGGAGGCGAAGTGATAGGTGTAGTAGGCACTCAGGCGCTTGTCGGCGACTTCGAGCGCCGCATCGGCGTCGCCGTCGTCTACCGGACGGGTCGCGCCGGGCTTGCTGCGCAGTTCCTCCGCTTTTGCGCTGACAGCACTCCAACTGTCAGAGGCGGCATTCGATTCGTCCCACTCCACCTTGAGCTCTCGCCGCGCGCGGATGGCGGCCCAGGTGGAGTCGGCAACGATGGCCACACCCGGCAGCAAGCCGACCGCCTCGTTGCCGTCAATGGCGAAGGCGTCCACCACGCCGGGGAGCGCCTTCACCGCATCGAGATTGGCCGAAACCACGTTCCCGCCCACGGCCGGACACTTGCTGTATGTGGCGAACTTCATGCCGGGCAGCGTCTGGTCGATGCCGAACAGCGCCTCGCCCCGCACCAGCGCCTCGTTGTCGACGCCGGTGATGCGCCGCCCTAAGAGGCGGTATTCGTCGGTGCCCTTGAGTCGCAGCGAGTCCACCTCTGGCACCGGCAAGGCAGCGGCGGCATCCGCCAGTTCCGTGTAGTGCAGGCTGCGTCCACTGGCCTCGTGGATGACCTTGCTGTCGCGGGTGCTGAGTTCCGATGCGGCAACGCCGAGCTTGGCCGCCGCCGCACCAACCAACATCGCCCGTGCCGCAGCACCGCTTTGCCGCAGCACGTCCCAGTTCATCGGCACGGACATCGAACCACCAGCCATCTGGAAGCCGAACGCTTCCTCGTCCACCGGCGATTGCGCCACCGTCACATCGTCCCAGGCCGCATCGAGTTCCTCGGCAACGATCATCGGCAGCGAGGTCTTGACGCCCTGCCCCACCTCCGGGTTCTTGGCATGGATCAGGATGCCGTCGGCATCGATGCGGATGAAGGCGTTGGGTTCGAAGGTGGAGGCAGCCTGGGCCTCCCGTCCCTTCAGCGTGAAGCCCAGCATCAAGCCGCCGCCAACGACGCCTGTGAGCTGCATGAACCGCCGTCGCGAGAGCTTGCGCGGGGCGATGTCGATGGGCAACGCGTCCATGCGCTCGGCGAGGCTCTGCAAATCGTCGTATGCGTTCATGCCGGGTCTCCTCCGTCACGCGCCGGCGAGGCTTTGCGCGCTTCCCAGGCGCGCCCGGCGGCGACCTTGACGGCCTCGCGAATGCGCGTGTAGGTGCCGCAGCGGCACAGATTGCCGGCCATGGCTTGATCGATGGCGGCATCGTCGGGGTCTGGATCACGCGCCAGGAGCGCGGTGGCGGCCATGATCTGCCCCGCCTGGCAGTAGCCGCACTGGGCGACATCGAGATCGACCCAGGCCTGCTGCACGGGCGTCAGTTCGTCGCTCTCATCGGCAAGGCCCTCGATGGTGGTTACCTCGCCTTCGGCGGCGGCGGCCACCGGCACCGAACACGAACGCACCGGAGCGCCGTCGAGCAGCACCGTGCAGGCGCCGCAACGCGCGATGCCGCAGCCAAACTTGGCGCCGACAAGGCCGAGTTCGTCCCGCAGCACCCACAACAGGGGCGTGGACGGATCGGCGTCGTCCACCTTCCGCTCCTCGCCGTTGATCTTGAGACTCAGCATGGATCTCCTCCCCTTGCATCACCTCTGCATTGTTCACCAATCGGCGACGTTTTGACAGCGTGCGCGGCGGCAAGGTAGGTTGCGAAGTCGCCTTTGGCCGGTTGCGGCCAGTTTTTCGGGAGGAGCAACGTGGCGGATCTCATCACTACCCTCGACGAGTTCGAGGACGAATACCGCAAGACCATCGGCCACGCGCTGCCGCCACGGGGCGCGCGGGAAGCGAGCCTCGACAACGTTCGCCGTTTTGGCGATGGCGTCGGCGACTACAACCCGCTCTACCGCGACGAGGAGCACGCCGCTAAGAGCCGCTTCGGCATGGTCACCGCACCGCCCATCTTCGTCTATGGCGCCAGCCTCGGCATCGCGCTCGCAATCAACGGCGGCATCGACGGCCGCCGCCTGTCGTCGAGCTACTTCCCGATGAACTACGCCGGCGGCACCATCGACTTCCACCGCACCATCTGGCCCGGCGACCGAATCAGCGCCCGCGAGGAAGTCACCGGCATCACCCGCAAGCACAGCGAGCGCATTGGCGACTTCTGCATCTGCGAAGCCCGCATCGCCTACCACAACCAGCGTCAGGAACTGGTGGCGGAGAAAACCACCCTCATGGCTCGCTACCGCAACTTGGGCGGCGGCAAGACCATCCGCTACGACCGCGAGAAGAAGACGCAGGTGATCGAGGAGTCGCCCGATCCCTTGGTGTACGAGCGCGAACGGCAGGGCGCCACGCCGCAAAGCTGGGCGGCGGTGAAGGAAGGCGACGACATGCCCACGCTCTACAAGGGCACCTACACGGTGACGGAACTGTTCCTGTTCACCCACGGCGTGGTGGGCACTGGACGCAGTCCGCGCAGAGCCTTGGAAGCGGAGGACTCGAAGGACTTGGGTGGCGGCGGTCGCTACGACGAGAAGCACGCCCGCGACCGTCGCAACATGCCAGGCCAGTTCGACTGGGGCCCGCAGCGGGTTTGCTGGCTAGCGCAAATGGCCACCGACTGGATGGGCGACGACGGCTCCCTGAAGCGAATGCAAACTCGCGTGCGCCACCCCAACGTAGTCGGCGACACCAATACGGTCTTCGGCAAGGTGGCGCGCAAGTACGTGGAGAACGGCGAGAACCTGGTTGATCTGTCGGTGTGGAACGAGAATCAGGCGGGGCTCGCGACCGCAGAGAGCACGATTACGGTGGCACTACCTGCCTGAGCCCTCCATCCGGTCAGCGGTCGGGCTTGCTCCGTTCAACGAGCTTCCCGCTGTTGGGATCTTGTTTACCTTGCTGATGAGACACTTCATGTCCATGTGAAGTCGCACGAAGAGGCCAACTGACAGGGCGGCGAGGGCGATTCCTGTTCCAATGACTGTCCAGACCATGGGACCGATCCTTGGGTTGTTGGAGGCTGGAGTCGGAATCGAACCGGCGTACACGGAGTTGCAGTCCGCTGCATAACCACTCTGCCATCCAGCCGAACGGCGCGTGGAGATCTTACCAGCGTGCCGTCCATAGCGCGGCCCACATGCAACGATCTGGGGCCGACCTCGAGCCAAACAGGTCCGAACTCCTACGCCTCGTCGTCTGAGTTCAATCCCTCGACCAGCGAAGGCCATGCCGCGCGAAGGTACGTTGCCATGGACCAGAGCGTCAGCAGCGCAGCGGCATAAAGCAGCACGAGGCCGACGATTACCCAAGGGCGTCCGAGCACCGGCGGGTTCGCCAGCAGCATGAAGATCGCGACCATTTGCATCGTGGTTTTCGCCCGCCCGATCCAGGACACGGCCACCACGCCGCGCCGGTCCATCTCCGCCATCCATTCTCGGAGGGCAGAGATGACGATTTCGCGGCCGATGATGACCACGCCCGGAATCGTCAGCAGCAGATTGGCGTGGTTGCCGATCAAGAGCACCAGCGCCGTGACCACGATCAGCTTGTCCGCGACCGGGTCCAGGAAGGCACCAAAGCGCGTTGTCTGGTTTAGGCGCCGCGCCAGGTAGCCATCCAGCCAGTCGGTGAAGGCGGCGGCGCCGAAGAACAGCGACGCCACCCAGTAGTGTTCGTCGGCGAAGAAATAGATGAGCGCGAACACCGGAATCAGCGCGATGCGCGCGATGGTGAGCACGTTCGGCAGGTTGAGCGATGTCAGTTCAACTCGCATGTAGCGTTCCGTGAATCTCGTCCGCAAGCTTGGTGCTGATGCCCGGCACCTTGGCGATCTCCTCGATGCTGGCCCCCTGCACCGACGCCGCCGAACCGAAATGCGTCAGCAATTGTCGCTTTCGCTTCGCCCCCACGCCGGGGATGTTGTCCAGCACCGACTGCCGCCGCCTCTTCTGCCGCCGGCCACGATGTCCGGTGATGGCAAAGCGATGCGCCTCGTCGCGGATGTGCTGCAACAGATGCATGGCTGGACCGTTCGGCGGCAGCGCAAGCTCCCCCCGCCCGGCAAGCAGCACCGACTCGAGGCCGGCCTTGCGCGAAGGCCCCTTGGCGACGCCCAGCACAGCCACGTCGTCGATTTGCAGGCTCTCCAGCACTTCCACGGCTCGTCCCACCTGGCCCTTGCCGCCGTCGATCACGAGGGCGTTCGGCAGCGCGCCCTCGCCTTGCTTGAGGCGCGTGTAGCGTCGCCGAAGCGCTTGCTCCATGGCGCCGTAATCGTCGCCCCGAGGCACGCCCTCAATGTTGAAGCGACGATAGTCGGACTTCAACGGCCCCTCCGTGTCGAACACGACACAGGATGCCACCGTCGCCTCCCCTGCCGAGTGGCTGATGTCGAAGCACTCGAGCCGCTGCGGCGTGTCTTCCCAGTCGAGCGCCTCCTGCAACGCCACGAAGCGGCCGAGCACATTCTTGCGGTCCTCCAGCAGCGTTTGCAGCGAAAGCTCCGCATTGTCCCGCGCCATGCTCGCCCAGCGCGCCCGCTGCGACCGCACCGCACTTGCCACCGCGACCACCCGCCCGGCTTTTTCCGCCAGCGCCCGTGCCAGCAGTTCCCCATCGGCAGCAGCGAGCGGCGCCACCACCGCCTTCGGCAACTCCCGCTCCGCACCACCGAGGTAATACTGCGACAGGAAGGCGAACAAGAGGTCCTGCTCGTCGAGGCCGAGTTCGTTGCGCGGATACCAGTTGCGGTTGCCAAGGAGACGACCGCCACGCACGAAGAGCCCCTGCACGCAGGCCTGCCCCGAGGCGAGGGCCACGCCGAACACGTCCACGTCGCCGCCGTCGCCATGCACGTACTGGTTCTCCTGCACGCGCCGAAGGTGCTGGATCTGATCGCGAAAGCGCGCCGCCCGCTCGAAATCCAGCTTTGACGCGGCCTCCTCCATGCGCCCCTTGAACTCTTCCAGGATGGCTTGGCTGCGCCCTTCGAGGAACATCTGCGCGAGCCGCAGGTCTTCGGCGTAGCGCTCGCGGGTGACGAGGCCCACGCACGGTGCGCTGCAACGGCCGATCTGGTGTTGCAGGCACGGACGCGAGCGATTCTTGTAGAAGCCGTCCTCGCACGGGCGGATGCCGAACAGCTTTTGCAGCACGTTGATGCTGTCACGCACCGCACCGGCGCTCGGATAGGGGCCGAAGTAGCGCCCCGGCGCCTTGCGCGAGCCGCGATACAGCGTCAGCCGCGGAAAGGCGTGGTCGGTGAGGTGGATGTAGGGGTAGGACTTGTCGTCCCGCAACACGACGTTGTACGTCGGCCGGTGCTCCTTGATAAGGCTCTGTTCGAGCAGCAGCGCCTCGGTCTCGCTGGAGGTGACCGTCACTTCCACGCCTTCGAGCCGCGCCACCATGGCCATCGTCTTGGTGGTGAGGCCGGAAGCGCGGAAGTAGCTGGTCACCCTGGCCTTGAGGTTGCGCGCCTTGCCGACATAGAGCACCTCCCCACCTGCCCCCACCATGCGATACACGCCAGGCTTCGTGGTCAGGTTCTTGAGCAAGGCCCCGAAGTCCACCGGGGCCTCCGTTGCCGCCGCCAGTTCATGGGAGGCCCCTTCCGCCGGTCGCTCGCGCTGCCGGCGGTGCTTGCCCACCTGAGGGGCACCCGTGTCCGAACGGTCTTCTGCCATGCCCGTGCATTGTCAACACGCTGAGCGGTTTCGGCAAATGCCGGCGCCCGGCCCGCTGTCGCCCCCACGAGAGTGGCGAGGACGCCCTCAGGGCAACGACGCGGTGCGCCGGGACGGCAACCCCTCGCTGTGCGCTGGCAGCAACCGATCGCCCCACGATTCACCGATGCGGGTTGCGCCGACGTTGCCGAACTTCGGGTTGATCATGCCGTGCTTGACTGCCAGGAGAGCCAGTTCCACATCGCTCGACACGCTCAGCTTGTTGAAGATGCGGTAGCGGTAGCTGTTCACCGTCTTTGGCGACAGGTGCAGGTTGTCGGAAATATCTTGCACGCGGTGGCAGTTGATCACCATGAGCGTGATCTGCATCTCTCTCGACGAGAGTTGGTCGAACGGCGATCCCACGTCCTCCTCAAACGAGCGAAAGGCCAGCCGCTGCGCCACGTCGCTGCTGACGAACCGCTGCCCCGCGTGCGCGCACTTGATGGCAGTCACCACGTCTTCGCTCGACGAACTCTTCGTGACGAAGCCACTCACCCCCACCCGCAGGGCCTGCGCCGCATACGGTTCGTCGTATGCACCGGTGACGACGACCACCCGGATGTCCTTGCCGAGCCTGATGACACGCCGAGCCGCCTCCAGCCCGCCAATGCCCGGCATGGCGATCTCCACCAGCACCACATGCGGCCGAAGGTCTCTTGCGATGTCCACCAGGGCATCGCCGGAGCCGGCCTCCGCGACGATGTCGATCGTGCGCGTGTCGTTCAACAATCTCCTCAGCCCCGACCGGAACAGCCGGTGGTGATCCGCGATTACAACTCTGATCATTTCGTTTCTCCTCTCTCTTTTCCTTCTCACGGTTGCCTCTTCGGGCAACAGATATCAGAAGCCGCGGCGGCTCCTCTGGCGCCACCAAACGAGGAGTGCGGAGGCAAAACAGCGCAAACGCCCATTTTCAGTATCAGGAAGATATCAACTCCACTCGACTCGACGAGCCGATGGGGCAGGTGCGATCGCCCGGACGAGCACATCCCGGCCGAGGGCCGCCCGTTCCGGTCCCCGGCACCATACAATCGAGCGCCTGTCGTCGGCTGCCACGCGGCCGAGGCGACGAGCCATTCCGAAGGGCGGAGGGGCTCAGGTTGCAAGGGATTCCAATGCAAGGGGCGAAAAAATGGACGGTGCCACCCCATCACGCGACTGGAGCGAGCCCGTGCGTTACCCAGACCCCGCCGTGCAGGTTCTGGATCGGCGCTTTCGCCGCTATGTCCTTGGCAGCGCCGCCGTGGAGCGGCTCTATGTCGGCTGTCGCTGGGCGGAAGGGCCGGTGTGGTTCGGCGACGGGCGCTACCTCTTGTGGAGCGACATCCCGAACGACCGCATCCTGCGCTTCGACGAGATCACCGGCGAAGTGACCGTCTGGCGTTCCCCGGCCGACAACGCCAACGGCAACACCAGAGACCGCCAAGGCCGCCTCGTCACCTGCGAACACGGCTCCCGTCGGGTCACCCGCACCGAGCACGACGGCACCGTCACCGTGCTCATGGATCGCTTCGAGGGCAAGCGCCTCAATGCGCCAAACGACGTCGTTGTGCACGCCGACGGCGGCATCTGGTTCACGGACCCCGGCTACGGCATTCACGTCAACTACGAAGGCCACAAGGCGCCGTTCGAGCTGCCAACGCGCGTCTATCGGCTGGCACCGGACACCCTCGAAGCCACGGTGGTGGATGAGAGCCTGGAAAAACCGAATGGGCTCGCCTTCTCGCCGGACTGCAAGACGCTCTACCTCGTCGACACCGGCGCCTCGCACGTGCCCGGGCATCCGCACCACATCACGGCGTTCGACGTCGTGGACAATGCAACGCTTGGGAGCCCCCGCGTATTCTGCGACATGGGTGCCGGCAGTTCGGACGGCATTCGCGTGGATGTGGACGGCAACGTCTGGTCAGCCGCCGGCTGGGGCGGCGATGGCTACGACGGCGTTCACGTGTTCGCGCCCGATGGGGACAAGATCGGTGAAATCCACCTGCCGGAGGGCGTGTCCAACGTTTGCTTCGGCGGGGTGAAGCGCAACCGGCTGTTCATGACCGGGTCGCAGTCGCTGTACTCGCTCTACGTGGAGACGCAGGGGACTCCTTACGTGTAAGGGCCACCTTGGGCTCCGGTCAAGGCATCGGCCACGGTGCGCCGCCCCGCCAAGAAAGGCGAAGTCGGCTTTCCCTAGGAGCTTGCGCCGTAGGAATGGCGCGACAGCGTCATTCTACGGCGCGAGGTCATAGGTAGGTGGGGGCTGGGGCCAGACGCCGAGCGCTAGCGAGGGGTTTGGCGGCGCTAGTGCGCGCGAGAGGAACTATCCAACGTAGGCCGCGTGCAGGGCTTCGGCGTGCGCCGTGAACTCGTTGCGTAGGCGCTTTGGCGACAGGACTTCCACCATGGCGCCGAAGCCCATGAGCCAGGTGCGGAGCTCGTCCGAGTCGGCAACCGTGGCCTCGACGAGGATGCGGCCGTCGCGCCGCATGGTTGTGCGGTGATCGGACGCGAGCTTGGCGTCGCCTAGCTGACCGAACGCCTCGGGCTGAAACGCCGCTCGCAGCTTGAGCTTGCCGGCGCCCGCCTCAGACGAGAACTCCTCCGTCTCGTCGAGGTGGCGCGACAGGCTGAAGCCGCGCGGACGTTGCACCGCCTCCGCGAGCAAGGTGGGATTTGACAGCCGATGCAGCAGGAAATGCTGCACTTCGCTCTCGCCCTCCTCGCCTTCCTCCGTGGCCACTAGGTGGATGATGCCGCCCCGGAAGACGACCCCAAGGGGACTCAACACCCTGCGAGTGGCACGCTCCCCGGGAGCGCTGCATGTGACCTCGATGCGCTGGTCGTCGAGCAGTGCCCGATACACTTCCTCGATTACGTCCTGACGCACGCTCGGCGGCGTCATGGCAATGCCCCGCTCGACGATGCGCGCCTTGCGCGCCCACGCTCCGAGCTTCGACTCGCCCTTGAGCATCTCGTCGGCGGCGCGCAGGTGACCGGCCATCAGACGCAGGGTGGAGGGCGGCATGATGGGCTTGAGGTATTCGCCCGCCAGCTTCAGCGCGAAGGCGGTCTCCCGACTCATGGCCGGGATTTGGGTGATCGCGTCCTTCTGGGTCCAGAACCAGCGGTTGGCGCGACCATCCCGCTCGCTGCTGATGGGGAAGATGGCGGAGAGTTTCTCTAGGCTGCGCTGGATCGAGCGGATGTCCACCTCGTAGTCCGGGTCCACCGCAAGCAGTTCCTCGCCGATCTCCCGGGTGGTCTTGGAGCGGGGCTGCACCGGAATCACCTGCAGCATCGTCAGCGAGCGCATGATCGTGTCGCCTGCCTTGCGCATGGGCCACCTGTCACCTAACTGCAATCTGCGCGATTGTACGACACCAAGAGAACCGCGAAACAGCGGTGCGACAGAAAACGTCGCCTTGTTGGGGCCGCGCACCCGCGAGGGCGCGTTGGGAGGTAAGCACCGCAGAAAACGGCCCTGGCGCAAAAGGGGAGTGACAGGAGGGCTTCGTTCGGAGATTGCGGCGTACGGGCGTTGGGTCGGCGGCCCCCCCTCCGAGAAAAGCCAGGACGCTTTTCTCGACTCCCCCTCGAGGGGGAGTGACAGGAAAGTGCGCGCCACGACCGTTGTTGGGGGTGCGAGGGCCTTCCTGTCACTCCCCCCTTGCGGGGGAGTCGAGAAACGGCGTTCCTCGCCGTTTGTCGGAGGGGGGTGCAGAGTCCGCGCTAGCCGAAGGCACCAGCAGTGCGCAGGCGTTCGTACTCTGCGCCGTCGATGCCCAGCACGCCACCCATCACCTCGCGATTGTGCTGGCCGAGGCAAGGCGCTGGCATCCGCAGGCGCGGCGGCGTGCGGGAATAGATGGTGGCCGGGCCGTCGTAGGGCGTGGGGCCCATGACAGGATGGTTCAGCGTCACGAAGAAACGACGGTGTGCGAGCTGCTCGTCTTGGTAGAGGTCTGCAGGGCGAGCCACGACATGCGCCGGCACGCCGTGCTCGCGCAAGGATGCGGCGGCGGCGAACGCATCGCGCGACTCGCACCACGCCGTCAAAGCCGCATCGAGACCGTCGCCGGCATCGCCTGGCCCGGCCAGCCCGATCGCGCGCGCCAACGCCTCGCGCTCCGTGTCTGTCTCCACCCCCACGGCGATGTAGCGATGGGTGCCACGACAGGCGAAGACGCCGTGTGGATCGAGCTGTGGCGAGCCCTGTCCCAACCGGGTGGCGACGTTGCCGTTTGCCGCGTGTTCGAGCACCAACGGTTCGAGGAAGCGAATGCCGCACTCGATCTGCGAGACATCGATGTACTGCCCCTTGCCCGTCCGCTGCCTGTGCAGGAGCGCGGCGCCCAAGGTGGCGGTGGCGAAGCGCGGCGTGATGAAGTCCGTGTAGGCGCCCCACGGCCCGGAGGGCGGTCGGTCTTGCCAGCCGACGAGCCCAAACAGGCCCGCGATGGCCGCGCCCTGGCCGCCGAAGCCGGAGTAGGTTCGCTCCCGCCCCGTCTGACCTCTCATGCAGGTGGAAAGCATGATGAGGTCGTCGCGGCCGCTCGAGAGCGCGTCCCAGTCGAGGCCAAAGCGAGCCATGGTGCCGGGCGAGAAGCTCTCGAGCACCACGTCCGCCCAATCCGCCATGCGCCGGGCGAGGCGCAGCCCTTCCGGGTTCTTGAGGTCCAGCGTGATGCCGCGCTTGGAGGTGTTGAAGTTGGCCATGAACTGCGCCCGGTCGGGGTGGCGCTTGCCATCCTTGAACGGCGCCGATGTGCGCAGGAGGTCAAGCCGGCTGGCGGACTCGATCCGCACCACCGTCGCGCCATGATCCGCCAGCGCCTTGCCGATCATGGGACCGACACCCACCCAACTGAAGTCGGCCACGCGCAGCCCCTCGAAAGGCGACGAAACGCACTGCGACGAAGAAGATGCCTGCCGGCGCGCACCCACGTTGCCCTGATCGACGGGCGTCTCGCTCTGCACATCGGTCGCAGGTCGCGTGCTCACCATCGACTCGCCGATCGCCGGGGCGTGGCGCACACGCGACAGCGGCGTTCGAGACAGCCGGGCGAAAGGGCCTGCGTAGCGGCGCCCGTCGCACTGCACCCAGTAGTCGCGGTCTTCGAGTTGCGGATCGGTGGCGAGATCGGCAACCGTATAGATGGCGGCAAGCGTGAGGCCGTGCTTGGCGGAGAACGACTGGATCTCGCGCTTCGTGTGCAGCGCCAAGACATCCACGACGCGCTCCGCCGCAATGCGCAAGTCCTTCGCTTCGATGTCGCCAGCAGCCAGCGCCGCCAGCCAGCCGGTCATGTCTCGCCCGCGCAGGGCCTCCGGCACATCGAGCCCGTTTTCCTCCGTCCAGCGCAGCAGCGCATGGAAGGTGCGCTCGCCGATGACCGGCATTTGCAAGCGAAGCTGGGCATGGCCGTCGCGACAGGGCACGATGTTCGGCAGCTTGAGACCCGGCGCGACCAAGGGCGGCAACTGGCCCCGAAACTCGCTGGTGCCGGGTGGGTTTTGCCCCGTGTTCGGCGGAAAGCCAGTGGCGTTCATGAGCGTCCAGACGATGCATGCCTGCGCGGAAACATCCAGGTGTTGCCCCAGCCCGGAGCGTTCCCGCGCGTTGAGCGCCACCACGATGTCCGCCGCCGCCTGCGCGCCGGCATGGAACGCCGCCTGCGGCATTGCACCCATGGGCAGCGGCGGACGGTCGCCGTTGCCTTGCAGGTTGACGAGGCCCCCTGCGGCTTCGACGGTGATCTCGGCGGCTGGTGCATCCGCCAACGGGCCACCGAGTCCAAACGGCGTCACGCAGGCATGGATCAAGCGCGGAAAGCGCTCGTTCAGCGTCCCGCGGTAGCCAGACTCGATGAACACATCCGCGGCCGAGAGATACGGCTCCGGATCGTCCGCAACCACGCTGTGCTTGCCGGCGCCCATCGCAGCCCAGTACAGCGACTCTCCCTCGTGGAATGGCCCCACGCGGCGCGAGTCGCACCCGGCGGCCGGCTCGATCTTGATGACCACGGCACCAAGTTCGGCGAGGATACGTCCCGCCATTTCGCCCCAGCGCGTGGTGGTGTCGACGACGCGAATGCCGGTGAGCGGTGGCGCCGTCACGGCAGTCGCGGCTTCGTGCCGATGACGCCCTTCTCCGCCAACGCCGCGATTTCGTCCGCCTTAAGGCCGAGCACTTCCGACAGCACCTCAAAGTTGTGCTGGCCGAGGGTCGGCGCCGGACGGTCGATGTCGAACGGCGCTTCGCCAACGCGATAGGGCGGCGCCGGATGCGGCAGCTCGCCGACATACTCGCGCTGCATCATCTTCCAGAAGCCCCGCGCCGCGAGGTGCGGGTCCGTGGTGAGTTCCAGCCCCCCGGCCAAGCGTGCCGCCGGCACGCCCGCTTCCTGCAACTCCGGCATCAAGAGCTCGACAACCTGCGCCGAGGTGAAGGCTCGCACGGCATCGTCGAGTTCCTCCCGCCGTGCCAGCCGGTCCGCGACATCGCCGAATCCGCCGATGCCACTCGCCGCCTCGAACGCCTTCCACTCCGCCTCCGAGCGAACCTGGATGACGATCCACTCGTCGTCGCCGGCGCAGGGATAGACGCCGTGCGGCGCGTGTTCGAGGGAGCGGTTGCCGAGTCGCTGCGGCGGCGAGCCGGTGACAGACTGCGTGAGAATGCCCTTGATGCCGAGCGGGAACAGGCATTCGGATTGCGACAGGTCGAGGTGCTGGCCCTTGCCGGTTCTGCGCCGGGCACGAAGCGCCGTGAGCAGCGCCGCAGCGCCGTTGAGGCCGCCCACCGAGTCGCCTAGCGCGACGTGGATCATGGTGGGTGGCATGGATTCCTCGCCAGACTGATGCGGCAGGCCCGACGCCTGCTCCACCGTCGAACCGTAAGCCCGATAGCCCTGCCAAGGCCCGCTGCTGCCGAAGGCCGGCATCGAAATCATCACGATTTCGGGATTGGCCTTCGCCAGCACCGGGTAATCGAGGCCGAGCTTCGGCAGCACGCCGGCGGAGTAGTTCTCCACCACCACATCCGAGATGGCCACCAGCCGCAGGAGCAGGTCCGCCCCTTCCAGGGTCGAAAGGTCCAGCGTCAAGTCGCGCTTGTTGCGGTTCACCATGTTGAAGGCCGGCGACATCTCGGCGCCGCCCTCATCGATCCACTCTTGGGTGGCCTCCCAGCCGCGCCACCAGTCAAACCGGACGCAACCCTCTACCTTGATGACATCGGCGCCCATGTCGGCGAGATGCCGCGCCGCCAACGGGCCGGCCCAACCCATGGAGAGATCGACCACCCGCACGCCTTCGAGCAAGCTGGGGCGGCTCATGCGCGCAAGCTCCGGGGTGGTTCGACAGGCGTCGGTACCATCGACCCAAGGGGGGCCACATCGCCGCCGCGAGTGGCAGGGGTGCGGAACAGACGAAACGGCGTCACCGGAGCCACGAAGCCCTCTTGCCCCGGTGGCCGCACCTCATCGAACGCCCGTCGGGCGACGTATTGGTCCACCGTGAACAGTTGCTCCATCGTCGGCACCAGCGCCAGCGGGATGCGCGCGCCCTGACCCCGGTTGAAGAGCTCCGTCGCGCTCTGCTCCCGCACCCGCTCGTGGATGAGCGGGTCAAGCACGTCCGCATCCTGCAGGCGGCCGACCGCGCTTTGGTATTGCGGCACGTCGGCGAATTCCTGCATGTCGAGCAAGGCACAGAAACTCTTCCACTGCGAGGGCGTGAGCGCGGTGACGCCGAGCCAGCCGTCGCGGCAGGGATAGATGCCGAGCGGATAGGTGGGCGGATAGCGGTTCACGCCCATGCGCCGTACGCGACGACCGCTGCGATGGCCGCCCACGCCACCGACCTCCGTGAAGCAAAGGTTGGCCTCGAGGATGCTCGTGTCGAGCCGAACCGGGCCCGAGGCATTGCCGATCTCCCGGGCGATCACCTGACCGAGCGTGCCGATGTAGGCGGCTAGGCCCCCGACGATCTGTGCCTGGCAGCCGGCGGGGAGGATGGGCGGACCCTCTTCGGTACCAATGCCCCGCACCATGCCGATGAGCGACTGAACCACGCCGTCCGTGCCTTGATAGTCGGCATACGGTCCCGTGCGTCCGAACCACGTCACGGTGGAAACCACAACGTTGGGCGCAAGGGCCGAGAAGTGCTCGCAATCGAAGCGCCCGTCGTCAAGCACCACCTGTGCCTCCCGCGCCAAATCGCGGATGTCGGCGGCCGACTCGACCACCGCGCTCGCCTTGTTGGTGGACAACCAAGCGTGGAGGGCGCTGTTTTCCGGAGCCGGGGCGCCGGGCAGAAATGGTGCTTCCCGCCGCGTGGCGAAGCCTTCGGGCGGCTCGGCATTGACCACAGCCGCCCCATGGTCCGCAAACAGCTTGCCGCAATAGGCCGTGGCGATGCTCCCGGCGGCATCCACCACCCGAATGCCCGCCAGCGCGGCTTCCTCACTCATCCGCGATCCCTTCCCTGCACGGCAGCCAAGAATAGCGGACTGCGAGCGGAGGGGAGCCGGCGCCGAGCAGATGCGGGGTAGCCGGTCGGTTTCTGGAGTTCCCTGCGTACTACCACGTGTCTACGTAGGGACGCTTTTTCTTGGTGCGGGGTGGGGTTGGCGGGAGGCTCTTCATGCCTCGAGCGATGAAGGCGCGGGTGTCGGCCGGGTCGATCACGTATCTGGCGCCTGAGTTCACGGCTCTTGCCGATTCGTAGCCTTGCGCCACCCGTCGCTCGTAGGCGTCCTTGCGCTCTTCGGCATCTTCGATGGCGGCCAGTTCGCGGCGGGCGGAAAGCTTGACGGCACCGTCGATGTTCATGCCGGCGAACTCGGCCGTGGGCCATGCCACCGTCAGGAACGGTACCGAGGAGGCGCCGCCGATCATGGCTTGCACGCCGAGCCCATAGGCCTTGCGCACCATGATCCCGAACATGGGCGCCGTGCAGTTGGCACCAATGTTGAACAGGCGCACGGCGTGGCGGACGAGGGCCGTGCGCTCGTGGTCTGGGCCCACCATGATCCCCGGACAGTCCATGAACACCACCACCGGGATGTCGAAGGCGTCGCAGAGCTGGAAGAAGCGGGCGCCGTTGTCTGCCCCTGGGCTGTCCACCGCGCCGGCGAGATGCGCCGGATTGTTGGCCACGACGCCCATCGGCTGGCCCTCCACGCGGATGAACGAGGTAATGACGCCGATGCCAAAGTCTTTGCGGATTTCCAGCACCGAGCCTTCGTCGGCCAGGGTTTCGACGATGTCGCGCATGTTGTAGGCGCGCACGCGGTCTTCGGGAATGATGTGCCGCATCCGGCGCTGGTCCGGCGCCTCCCATTCCGACACGGGCCCCTGAAAGTACGAGAGATACTGCTTGACGGTGGCCACCGCCTCGGCGTCGTCCTTGACCACGATGTCGACGCTGCCATTCGGCGCCTGGAAGGCCATGCCGCCGAGTTCCGCCGCGCTGTGGGTGCCCAATCCGCTCGACTCGACGACGGCCGGGCCGTTCATGCCGATGGTGGAGTCCTCCGTGGCGATGATGGCGTCGCAGCAAGCGAGGAGGGCGGCATTGCCGGCGAAGCAGTCGCCGGTGTTGACGCCGACCAGCGGCACCAGCCCCGACAGCCTTGCGAAATCGGTGAAGACGCTGGCGTCCATGCCGACGCCGCCGACGTTGCCGTGCGGGCCACCCTCCCCTTCGGAGAAGAGCACCACGGGGACGCGCCAGTCACTGGCCATCTCGTGGATCTGCTCCTGACGATAGTGGCCGTGGGTGTAGGCGGCGGTTGGGTAGTTGCTGTGTACCACCGCGACGCGGCTGCGCTCCTCTCCGACGAGGTCGGCATTGACGCTGCCGAAGCCCATGATGGTGCCGCCGGCGGCGGAGCCGGCCGCTGGTGGACCGAACTCGCGGAAGGAGCCTTCGTCCAAGAGATCGTCGAGATTCTCCCTTGGCGTGCGCCGGTTGCCCGCGCGGAGCCCAGCCACCGCTTCCGCCTTGGCGGCATCAAGGGTTTGGTCGATGAGTTCGTTGACCTCCTGCATGTCGCCCCGGAGAAGATCGAGGTCCATTCCGGCGTCGCCTTCCAAGGCACCACCCTCGACATCGGACTCGTGGAGGAAGACGATGGGAAAGCCCTCGCGCACCACGTCGCCTTCCGACATGGAAACGGCGCAGACGACGCCGTTGCGATCCGCCCGGATGTCGTGCTGCAGCTTCATGGCCTCGACGACGGCCACGGCTTGACCAATGCGCACCTCATCGCCAATGGCAACGCCGATCTCGACGATGGTTCCTTGCATGGGGGCAACCAGGCCAACGGACCCCTCTGGCCCCACCGCCTGCTCGGCTTGCTGCGCTGCCGCCGCCTGGGGCTCGAAACCGGGCGGGGTGACGAAGCGGGCGCCGGCCTCGGCGGCGGCGAGGCTCGCCATGTTCTCGTCCACGAAGCGGGTGTGCACCTTGCCGGCGGCGAAGTCGTCGTGGCCCAGGATGCTCTCGAGGAAGGCGATGTTCGTCTCCACCCCCTCGACCCGGAACTCCGCCAGCGCCCGCAGCGAGCGGGCGACGGCGTCGCCGAAGTCCGGCGACGGCGAGTGCGCGATCACCTTCGCCAGCAGCGAGTCGTAGTTCAGGCTCGTCTCGTAGCCGCCGTAGCCGAAGCCGTCCGTGCGCACCCCCGGGCCGCTCGGCGCCTCGTACGCCGTCAGAACCCCGCCCGTCGGCACGATCGTGCCGTCCTCCCGCACCGACTCCATGCACACCCGCGACTGGATCGCGTAGCCGCGCGGGGCAATGGGGCCGTCAAGCCCCAGCTCGGAGACCGTCGCCCCCTGCGCCAGCCGAAGCTGCGAGGCCACGATGTCCACCCCGGTGACCTCCTCCGTCACCGTGTGCTCCACCTGCAGCCGGGCGTTCGTCTCGATGAACGCGAAGCCGCCCCCGGAGGCCCCGTCGGAAACGTCCACCAGGAACTCGAACGTGCCGGCGCTCAGGTAGTCCACGCTCGCGGCGAACCGAACCGCCGCCTCGATCACCGCCGTCCGAACCGAGTCCGCAAGACCCGGCGCCGGCGCCACCTCGACGATCTTCTGGAACCGACGCTGCACGCTGCACTCCCGCTCGCCCAGGTGCGCGACCGCGCCGCTGCCGTCCCCCAGCACCTGCACCTCCACGTGCCGCGCCCGGCGCATGAACTCCTCGACGTAGAGGGCGCCGTTGCCGAACGCCGCTTCCGCCTCCGCACGACAACGCTCGTAGGTTGCCGCAACCTCGTCCGCGCTCTCCACCATGCGCGAGCCCCGGCCTCCGCCGCCCCCAACGGCCTTGAGCATCATGGCGCTGCCGGAACCGAGTTCCTCGAAGAACGCCTGTGCCTCTTCGAGGGTCACCGCGTGGTCAAGGCCCCGTATCACCGGCACACCCGCCGCCGCCGCCGCCGCCCGCGCGCGCGCCTTGTCCCCGAACAGCCGCAGCGTCTCCTCCCGCGGCCCCACGAACGTCAGCCCCGCCGCCGTGCACGCCCGCGCCAGCTCCGCGTTCTCCGACAGGAAGCCGTAGCCCGGGTGCACCGCGTCGCAGCCGGCCTCCCGCGCCGCGCCGACCACGCCGTCGACATCGAGATACGCCGCGGCCCCCACCCCCTCCAGGGTCACCGCCTCGTCCGCCTTCCCGGTGTGCAGCGAGCCGGCGTCGTCCCTCGGTGCTATCGCAACCGTCGGGATGCCGAGCTCCGCCGCCGCACGCATCACCCGGATCGCGATCTCCCCACGGTTCGCCACCAACAGCTTCATCTTTCCCCTTCCCTCAAATCCGCACCGCACCAGAGCGCCGGCCCCTTGACCTACCAGGTGTCCACGTTCGGCCGCTTCTTTTCCGCTCGCGGCGGTGGCTTCGGCACGCTCTTGAGGCCCTGTACGAGCCAGGCCCGCGTGTCGGCCGGGTCGATCACGTCGTCGATGCCGTAATTGGTGCCGCCGGCGTTCACGGCGCGCACCCGATCGACGTGGGCGTCCATCAGGCGTTGGCGCACCGCCTCTCGTTCCGCTGCATCCTCAATCGCGGCCAGTTCCTCGCCGTACATGAGGCTGACCCTGCCGTCGATGGTCATGTCGGCGAACTCTGCCGTGGGCCAGGCGACGGTGAAGAACGGTTCCAGCGAACTGCCGCCGCACATCGCTCGCACGCCCATTCCATAGGCCTTGCGCACGACCACGCCGAAGAGGGGTGTCGTCATGTTGGCGCCGGTGACGAACATGCGGCCTGCGTGGCGAAGCAGTGCTGCCTGCTCGTACTCCGGCCCCGGCATGAGGCCGGGGCAGTCCATCAGCGACAGCACCGGGATGTCGAAGGTGTCGCAGAGTTGGAGGAAGCGCGCCGCCTTGTCGGCGGCGTCGCTGTCGATGGCGCCGGACAGGTGCGCGGGGTTGTTGGCGATGAGGCCCATCGGCTGGCCTTCGATGCGGATGAAGGCGGTGATGATGCCGATGCCGAAGGCTTCGCGGATTTCGAGGATGGAGTCTTCGTCCGCCAAGGTGGCGATGAGCTCGCGCATGTCGTAGAGCGCGCTGCGGTCTTCCGGAATGATTGCGCGGAGGCGGCGCTGGTCCGGCGTCTCCCAGCTATCCACCGCACCTTGGAAGTAGGAAAGGTATTTCTTCGCCGTCTCGATGGCCGCCTCGTCGTCCTTGACGAGGATGTCCACGACGCCGTTCGGCACCTGGAAGGACATGGGACCCACTTCTTCCGGCGTGTAGATGCCGAGGCCCCCGCCTTCGATCATGGCCGGGCCACCAAGGCCAATGGTGGAGTTCTCCGCCGCGATGATGACATCGCACGACGCCAGCATCACCGTGTTGCCGGCGAAGCAGCGCCCGGAGTTGACGCCCACCAAGGGCACCAGCCCGCTCAGCTCGCAAAGCTTGGTGAAGGTGTAGGAATCCACCGGCACTCCGCCGCCGCCGCGGCCGGCGACGTCTACGGCGCTGGCGCGGGAGCCGGGCGGCGCTTTCTCGCCGAGCTTGCGCAGCCCCGCCTCGATGGCGATGTCCACGGCTTCTGCCCGTTCGCCGCCGCTGATGCCTGGGCGGCCGCCGCCGCCCTCGGCAAAGAGGATCAGGGGCAACCGGAAGCGTCCGGCCAGCTCGTAGATGCGATCCTGCTTGTAGTGGCCGCGCCCGCCCTGCGTGCCCGCCACCACCATGTAGTCGTAGTGAACCACCACCGCGCGGGAAGCGTCGGCATCGAAGAGATCGCCGTTGATGCTGCCGATGCCCATGACGAGGCCGTCCGCCTGGGTCGTCTCCCGCAGCCATTCCTGCTTCTGCCAGCTTGCCGCGGTGACGAGGGGACCGTACTCGCGGAAGGTGCCGTCCATGAGGTGTTCGATGTTCTCGCGCGGGCTGCGCTGCTCCTTGGCGTGGCGTCGGCCGATGCGTTCGGCGCGGAAGTCGTCTTCGATGTAGGTGCGGCGCTGGTCCACGAGGGCCAGGTCGGAGCGGCGGGTGTCGAAGTCCGCTTCCGCAGCAGGTTCGGCCCAGCGCCCGGCCATGTCGGACTTGACGATTTGCAGCAAGGAGTCGCCAGCGCGGACGACATCGCCGGCGTCCACGGCGACGGTTTCCACCGCACCGCCCTCGTCAGCGCGAACGACGTGGTCGATCTCCAGCGAGTGAATGGTTGCGAGCGGCTGACCCGTCAGCACCTCGTCTCCGGCGAGGACATGCACGGCGCGCACCGCGCCGGGAACCGGGGCCGGCACGACGACCGGACCGCTTTCCGCTTCGTCCTCGTCGTCCTGTTCGGACTTGACGCGGGTGTCGTGCAGGAACAGTGCAAGAGGGTCGCGGGCATCCTCGACTCTGGCACCGGCGAATCCGTCTGCCGCCTGGGGCTCGAAACCGGGCGGGGTGACGAAGCGGGCGCCGGCCTCGGCGGCGGCGAGGCTCGCCATGTTCTCGTCCACGAAGCGGGTGTGCACCTTGCCGGCGGCGAAGTCGTCGTGGCCCAGGATGCTCTCGAGGAAGGCGATGTTCGTCTCCACCCCCTCGACCCGGAACTCCGCCAGCGCCCGCAGCGAGCGGGCGACGGCGTCGCCGAAGTCCGGCGACGGCGAGTGCGCGATCACCTTCGCCAGCAGCGAGTCGTAGTTCAGGCTCGTCTCGTAGCCGCCGTAGCCGAAGCCGTCCGTGCGCACCCCCGGGCCGCTCGGCGCCTCGTACGCCGTCAGAACCCCGCCCGTCGGCACGATCGTGCCGTCCTCCCGCACCGACTCCATGCACACCCGCGACTGGATCGCGTAGCCGCGCGGGGCAATGGGGCCGTCAAGCCCCAGCTCGGAGACCGTCGCCCCCTGCGCCAGCCGAAGCTGCGAGGCCACGATGTCCACCCCGGTGACCTCCTCCGTCACCGTGTGCTCCACCTGCAGCCGGGCGTTCGTCTCGATGAACGCGAAGCCGCCCCCGGAGGCCCCGTCGGAAACGTCCACCAGGAACTCGAACGTGCCGGCGCTCAGGTAGTCCACGCTCGCGGCGAACCGAACCGCCGCCTCGATCACCGCCGTCCGAACCGAGTCCGCAAGACCCGGCGCCGGCGCCACCTCGACGATCTTCTGGAACCGACGCTGCACGCTGCACTCCCGCTCGCCCAGGTGCGCGACCGCGCCGCTGCCGTCCCCCAGCACCTGCACCTCCACGTGCCGCGCCCGGCGCATGAACTCCTCGACGTAGAGGGCGCCGTTGCCGAACGCCGCTTCCGCCTCCGCACGACAACGCTCGTAGGTTGCCGCAACCTCGTCCGCGCTCTCCACCATGCGCGAGCCCCGGCCTCCGCCGCCCCCAACGGCCTTGAGCATCATGGCGCTGCCGGAACCGAGTTCCTCGAAGAACGCCTGTGCCTCTTCGAGGGTCACCGCGTGGTCAAGGCCCCGTATCACCGGCACACCCGCCGCCGCCGCCGCCGCCCGCGCGCGCGCCTTGTCCCCGAACAGCCGCAGCGTCTCCTCCCGCGGCCCCACGAACGTCAGCCCCGCCGCCGTGCACGCCCGCGCCAGCTCCGCGTTCTCCGACAGGAAGCCGTAGCCCGGGTGCACCGCGTCGCAGCCGGCCTCCCGCGCCGCGCCGACCACGCCGTCGACATCGAGATACGCCGCGGCCCCCACCCCCTCCAGGGTCACCGCCTCGTCCGCCTTCCCGGTGTGCAGCGAGCCGGCGTCGTCCCTCGGTGCTATCGCAACCGTCGGGATGCCGAGCTCCGCCGCCGCACGCATCACCCGGATCGCGATCTCCCCACGGTTCGCCACCAACAGCTTCATCTTTCCCCTTCCCTCAAATCCGCACCGCACCAGAGCGCCGGCCCCTTCTCGCCATCACCCGCGCCGCGAACAGGCGTCCTCGACATCCTCGGCGGGCAGCGTCGAGACGCCGGCCATGGTCGCCGGGCTATGGCTGTTCTTGCCAGGCCTGCTTCAGCTTGGCGATGTGGCCGTCGGCGTCTAGGCCACCGCCTAGCGTCCTTAGGCAGATGCGGCCCACGCCCTTCGCCTGCCAACCTTGAACGCGGTCCTTCCACTCCGCCTCGCGCGCACCCACCACCGCGACGCCAGCCTCCGTGCCGATTTCGCCTGGGTCTCGGCCCGCAGCCACCGCAGCGGCGTCTATCTCCGCCTTCACGTCGTCGAACTGTTCCGGCGAGCAAAGCACGAACCAACCGTCCGCCTGCCGGCCCATGCGGCGCAGGATGCGGGGCACCGGCACGCCGGCGGCACCGATCCAGATGGGAATGGGTCGCTGGACGGGGAGCGGATCGAGGCCCGCGCCATGTACCGTGTCCCAGCGTCCCTCGAAATCCACCGTCTCCTCCGTCCACAGCCGGCGCAGGAGGTCGATCTGCTCTTCGCAACGCCGACCGCGGGTGTGGAAATCCTCGCCAAGGGCCTCGTACTCCGGCGCGCTTCCGCCCACACCAATGCCAAGTCGAACCCGCCCGCCGCTCATGGCGTCCAAGGTCGCGAGCTGTTTGGCGAGCAGCACCGTCTGCCGCGCCGGTGCCACGATCACCGAAGGGCAAAGCTCAATGTCCTTCGTCGCCGCCGCGATATAGGCCAGGGCCATCAGCGGCTCGTGCAGATGCCCGCTGTTCGGGCGCAGCACCTGATCCGGCACGCGCAAGTGGGAATAACCAAGGTCGTCAGCGGCTTGCGCAAAGGCCACCAGCGCGCCGACGTCGTCCTTGAGTTCTCGGATGGGGAGCGAGACGCCAATCTTCATGCTTGTCCTCCTTCAGCCCGGAGCGTTCTCAAGCGCCCGAGGCGAAAGCGGCGGATTCTACGCCGTGGCACCCCTCGCCGGAGAACAGCGCGCCGAGCGCTGCGAACTCCTCCGCGTCTGCGGCGCGGTCCGCCACGAAGCTGACATGACGGTTCGCCGGCGCATCCGGCGAAAGCTCAATCCCCCACAGCGGATCGATGCGGTTCGGCACGAGGGAGTAGCGAGCGTCGATGACGCGATTGGGATACACCGGGTCCGGCGTCAGGTAGTCCGAAGAGAACCAACGAAAGCGCTCGATGTCCTGCGCCTGCTGGCTGGCGGGATCGACCCACGGCAGGTGCTCCCCAATGTCCAGCACTGGCACGCTCGAACCGGGACAAACCGTGCTCCGCCATCCCGTCCGCACCGCGTCGATGTAGTAGCGGCCATCGTGCTCGTACACCACCTTCCAAACCAGGAGGTTGGCAAAGCCAGGCTTCGCGCCAAGGCGCGCGGGCTCGTGTCCACGCAACGCAGCGAGCTCGCGGCCGGTCGCTTCCGCACGCTGGTTCTGCACCACGCCGGCACCAAGGTACGCAAGCCCCCACACCAAGCCAGCCACCGTAAAGCGCCGGTTGCGCCGCACCACTCCGATGCCGAGCAATACAAGCAGTGGCAGGGTGAAGAACGGATCCACAACAGCCACGTTGTTCCACGCCACCCGGTGGTTGGAGAAGGGCCAAAAGAGCTGCGTGCCGTAGGAAGTGCAGGCATCGAGCAACCCATGCGAGCCATACCCCACCAGGCAAACGGCCCAGGCCGTGCCGAACGACAACCGGCGCCGAACAAACGGATAGGCGACGGCGGCCACCACCAACGCGCCGACGGGAATGAATACCAGGGCATGCGTGAACTGCCGGTGAAACTCGAGGAACAGCAGGGAATCGGTCGAAGACGAGATGAAGACATCAAGATCCGGCGCCATGCCGGCAAGGCAGCCAAGCAACGCCGCCACCCGGGCGTTCCTGGGCTCGAGCAGCGAACGCGGCAACACCCCCTGCGCCGTGGCCGCCCCGACCGCGCCTTGACTGATTGGGTCCATGTTGGGTCAGGCGTCCTCGACTGGCAGCGCGTTCGCTGCCTTGACGTCGACCTCCAGAGGCGTGGAGTCGATCCACCGCACGCCGAGGTCGAAGCGGCTGGCGTCGGGCAAGGTGAAAATCCCAGTCGCCACATGCGGATACTGGTCGCTGACGTGGAACACCTCCAGCCGATGCCGGCCCGGCACCACGCCGTGGCTCTTCGGAATCTCGAAGGCGCCGTCCTCGCCTCGCGAAGTTCGAGTGCGCGCCGGCGGCGATTGCGGGTCTTGCGGCGTCAACGTCACCCAAGCCATGCCCATCGCCTTGCCGTCCAAGGTCACGCGCCCGCGCACGCTGATGCGTTCGGCATTCGTGAGGAAGCCTCCCCGGCGGAGCCAGTTCACGAACAGGCGCGGCCAGGCGCGGAAGTCCGCATCGCCAACCCCAAGCCCCGTGCCGTGCTCGCCGAAGCCGTAGATGTGCATCTCTGCTGGCACGCCGGCACGCAGCAAGGCGTCGTAGAAGAGCGTGGACTGTGTGCCGGGGACGATTGCGTCCTCGTGGGTGTGGACGAGGAAAGTCGGTGGCGTCTGGGCGTTGACCCGCTCCGGCGTCGGCGTGTATTCGTCCGCCTTGCGGCCGCGCTCAATGCCGTCCGTCACCGCATAGACCGGAGCGAGGAAATCCGGGCGGCTCGACTGTCGTTGGACGGGATCGCCCGAGTTCGGATCACCCTCGTCCCATGCCGTTCCGACTGCTACGGCGAGATGACCGCCGGCGGAAAAGCCGAGCATTCCGATGCGGCCCTCGGCAACACCGAACTCCTCGGCGCGGGCGCGCACCAGCCGAACGGCGCGAAGGCCGTCGAGCAGGGACACATCCGAGTGATAGCGCTCGCCGACGCGATAGCGCAGCACGAAGGCCGCGATGCCACAACGGTTCAGCCAGCGCGCGACCTGCAAGCCTTCCCAGTCCGAAGCAAGGATGCGATAGCCGCCGCCCGGATTGACGATCACGCCGGCCCCTGTCGCTCCCTGCACCGGCAGATGCACCGAGATTTGCGGGCAGTCGATGTCGCCATCGCCGAGTGCCCCAGGCGCACCTTCCGCCCAAAGCGGGACAGCGCTGTCTTGGAGTGCGTCAGCCAATGGTCGTGGCACCACCATCGCAAGGCAGCGTGACGCCGGTGAGATAGGAGCCGGCCCGCGAGGAAAGGAAAATGGTGAGTCCGGCCGCGTCCTCCATCCGCCCCCAGCGCTTCATCGGAAAGCTCTCGATCATCTGCCGATCCATCTCGTCCGTCGCAAAGAGCGGCGCCGTCATCTTCGACTTGAAAGGCCCCGGCGCGACCACGTTGACGTTGATGTGATCGTCCATCAAGTCCCGAGCCATCTGCGCCGAAAGCTGTCCCAAGCCGGCCTTGGCGGCGACATAGGAGTAGTTCATGAGCCCGCTCGGCTTGATGCCGTTCACGGACGTGACGTTGACGACCGAGGCGCGCTCGTCCGCCGTTGCCGCGGCCCGGAGCAGCGGCAAGAGCTTCTGCGTGAGGAAGAACGGGCTCTTTACGTCGAGGTCCACCACCCGATCCCAGGCCTTCTCGGTGAATTCGTCAATCGGCAGGCTCCAAGTCAACCCGGCGTTGTTGACGAGAATGTGCAGACGCTCCTCCCGCGAAGCGATTTCCCCCGCCAGCAACTCGCAACCGGCCACATTCCCGATGTCGCTGGGAATCGCCGTGCAGTGCCCAAATTGCCCCAAGGCCCGCTCGGTCTCGACGCAGGCATCCACCTTGCGTGACGCGACATACACCCGCGCCCCAGCCCGCACCAGCCCCTCCGCAATCATGAGCCCAATGCCGCGCGTGCCTCCAGTGACCAAGGCCACCTTCCCCCGCACGCCAAAGAGCTCCTCGTAGAACGAATCCGACATCCGCACCCCGTCTTCCGTCCGAATGACGGCATGGTAACGCGCTGGCACGCCCGTCCCACCCGACAGGGAGCCCAGAAGTTGCTTGCTCACGCGAGGGTAAGCGTGCTGGCGTTCGTCAACTCCGACCTTAGCGATATGTTGAGGCTATTGGGCGCCAAGCGCGTTAGCTATCTAGTGATCGTTCGAAAGGCCACACCAAGGCGAGAGATGCGGCTCGCGGATCAGTCCTGACCACACCAAAGGCTCCTCCGCGAATGCGCCAAGTCCGCGAAGCTTGCCACGCGATCAGACCCACCGCCGCTGGCACCAAAGCACACGGCAGGAATGCCCAAGCGTTTGGCAGCCGCGACATTGCGCGGTCGATCGTCAACGAAAAGCTGGGGGGTTACGCCGACGCGGTCGAGGAGGCAGCCGTATGCCTCGGCGGATGGCTTGCGGTGGCCGATGTCGCCGCTGACGACGAAGCCGGCGAACAAGTCGTTGATTGCAAAGCGCTCGCGGAGCTTGACTGACCACCGCGACACGTCGTTCGATAGGCACCACACCTCGATGCCCTCGTTCCGTACCATCCCGAGGAAGTCGAGCAGCCCTTCAGTCACCCGGTGCAAGGACAGGTAGTCGTCCTCGACGCTTGGGTGCAGGCCTAACGAGCGCCAGAACGCGTCTGCATCGAGCTGACCGAGGCTCGCTTCCGTGTAGCGCGCCGCCACGTCTTCGGCCGACACAGACGGACGCTGGCCCTGCACGAACGGGACGAGCAACTCCGCCACATCGTCCTCGGCGCGATACATCACGCCCATCGCGTCGAGCACGACCACTTTCCTTGGCATCGCAAGGCACGCTTCAGTCGAATTCCGCCATCAGCCCGAGCACGTCGCAGACGCGGTTGGAGTAGCCCCATTCGTTGTCGTACCAGGCGAGTGCCTTGAGGAAGCGGCCTTCGCTCACCTGCGTGAAGGAGGCGTCGTAGATGGAGGAGTGGGGATTGCCGATGACGTCAGAGGACACCACGGGTTCGTCCGTGAAGGAGAGCACGCCTTGCATTCGGGGTGATGCGGCTGCCGCGCGCACCGCGTCGTGAATCTCCTCGACGGTTGTGGCCGTTTCGAGTTCGGCGAACAGGTCCACCACCGAGCCGTCCGGCACGGGAACCCGGGAGGCGATGCCGTCGAGCTTGCCCTTTAGTTCCGGCAGCACTTCGCCCACGGCACGGGCCGCGCCCGTAGAGGTGGGGATGATGTTCTCCGCCGCCGCTCGGCTGCGGCGCCAGTCCGAATGCGGCACGTCGGCCAGGCTCTGGTCGTTGGTGTAGGCGTGCACCGTGTTGATGATGCCTTCGCGAATGCCGAAGGCGTCGTGGAGCACCCAGGCCACGGGGGCAAGACAGTTCGTGGTGCAGCTCGCGTTGGAGACCAGACGATGTTCGGGCCGCAAGCCTTCGTCGTTGACGCCAAGCACCACCGTGTAGTCGATGGGGTCGCCTGCCGGCACGGTAAGCAGGACGCGGCGCGCACCGGCATCGAGATGCCTTGCGATCTGCTCGCGCGTGCGGAAGACGCCGGTGGATTCCACCACCGCATCCACTTCCAACTCGCCCCAAGGCAGGCGCGACGGATCGGCTTCGCTAACCATGCGGGCGCGGCCGTGCGGCGTCACCAGTTCGCCGTCTGTGATTTCCACGCCGCCGTCGAAGCGACCCATCACGGTGTCGTAGGTCAGCAGATAAGCCAGCATGTCGTGGTCGAAGAGGTCGTTGATCGCCACCACCTCAATCCCGCTTTGCTGCTCGGCGATGCGGAACACGGCCCGACCTATGCGCCCAAAACCGTTGATTGCCACGCGCATGACTGCCCTCCCTACCCCGAAGCCGCCGCCGAGTCGAGCCCAGCGTAGAGGCGAGCCAGGTCCAGGATACTGCGGGCATGGCCCAGGCTCTCGTGCCAGCCGAGCACCTTCACCAGCCGCCCACCCGAACGGAGCGTGCCTTGCATGTCCACCAGGATCGACTCGGTGCTGCCGAGAACATCCGACGAGACAACCGGATCGTCCGTGACCGCGAGGCGACGCGGGTCTCGACGAGCGGCGGCGGCGAACAGGCCATTGACGACATCCCGCTCCGGCGCCGGCTCCCGATAGGCCACCGTGAGATCCATCAGGGAGCCTTCGCCCACCGGCACGTTGAGGGCGAATCCGCTCAGCTTGCCGCGCACGGCGGGCAGGGCGCACTCCACCCAGTTCGGCGCAAGCGTGTCGTTCGGGATGATGTTGCGCGCTCCGGAACGGCTGCGGCGATAGTCGCTCGCCGCATGGTCCTGGAGGCTCATGTCGCCGGTGTAGGCATGCACCGTTGTCATCGTGGCATGGACGATGGGACGCTCGTCCACGAGCACCTTGAGCGCCAGCGCGAGGGCGGTGGTGGATGCGGAGCCAGCGGAGACGATGCGATCCTCGCTCTGTGCCTCGCCATCGTTCACGCCACCGAGTACCACCCGATCCACGTCGCCCTCCGGCAGACCGGAGAGCAACACCCGGCGGGCGCCGTTGTCTAGATGGGGCGCGAGTTCCTCGGCGGAGCGGAAGCGGCCGGTGGCGTCGATTACGAGGTCGACACCAAGCAGGTCCCAGGGGATCTCCTCGGGCCGTTCCGCCGCCATCAGGCGCGTCTGGGCAACCGGGTCCGCCTTGCCATCGACCTTGCCTTCGAGGTAGTTCCCGACCAGGCGTACTGACGTGCCCTTCGGCAGCGTCTTCGCCAGCAGGTGGTGGAGGATTCCCGGCTGGCCGATGTCGGAAACCGCCACCACCTCGCAATCGGGCTGGGCCAGGGCCAAGCCGTAGATCTGGCGCCCCACATGCCCAAGCCCCATCAAGCCGATTCGCAACGCCGCACCTCGTCTGGGAGCGTGGCCTTGACTATACCCTGCGTCCACGCCGAGACGCGCACAACAGCGGTTACGGTGACGACGGGAACGACGCGCCTAGCGGCGCATGGCCCCAATGCCGCTCGTCCCGCGTACGGCAGCCCAGTGGAGGAAAGTCCAATGAGACACTGCCACGGAGGTGTCTCACCTTGACTTGCACCGCGCCTTGCGCGCGGTCCTTGGAGGGAGGGCGTCCCGCCCTCCAGCAGCGTCGGCAGCAAGGCGCGTTTGCCCGCTTCAAACCACTGTGCTACGTTTTCGGGTCGTCTTCGGCAAAGGCCCTGGCTTCGTGTTGCGGATCGCCAGCGACGAGTGCACCGACGGACTGCTCCTTGCACCCATCCGTCGTGGCTTGCTGTGGCTCGTCGCCGCGCTCGCCCCGGCTGGCTTGGCACACGGCGACGCTGGCGTCCAGCTCGCCATCAGCGACAACGTGGGGCACCCCACCTTCGCCAGCCCCCACGCGAACCCCATCGCCTACAGCCGTGGCTATGTCTATGTGGTCAACACGCCGGCGGATACGCTGGACGTAATCCGCGCTAGAACTGGCGCGGTCGCAATCCGCATCAATGTGGGAATCGATCCGGTGAGCGTCGCCGTGCGTCCGGATCGGCGGGAGGTATGGGTCGTCAACCACGTCTCGGATTCGGTGAGCGTGATCGACGCTCGCCCGGCCAGCGCAACCTTCCACCAGGTGGTGCACACGGTTCAGGACCTCGACGCCGACACCTACGCCACCAACTTCGACGAGCCGGTGGGCATCGCCTTCGCCAGCAACAGCCGCAAGGCCTATGTCGCGCTCTCGCCGGCCAACCGCGTCGCCATCATCGATGTGGCGACGCGTTCGGTGACCGGACACCTGCCCATTCGCGCCCAGGAGCCGCGGGCGCTCGCTGTTCACGGCGACCGGCTGTTCGTGCTGCCGTTCGAGTCGAACAACCAGAGCCAGCTTTCCGGCTGTCTCGAAGACGACATCGACGGCGACACCTGCACCTTCGACGCCGTCGAGCACGTCTTCACCAACAACAACGTGCTCTCCACCCATTACGATGCCGACATCGTCAAGAACCCGGAACTGCCGGACCGGGACCTGTTCGTCTTCAACACCCGCACGGATCGCCCGCAGCAGATCGTCGAGTCCTTGGGCACCCTGCTCTACGGCCTCGCCATCGACAGCCAAGGGCGCGTCTTCATCGCCCAGGCGGACGCTCGCAACGTCGAGAACGGTCGCGCCGGCACCGAAGGCCACGGCCTCGCCGAGATGGAGAACCGCGCCTTCCTGAACCAGATCACGCGGGTGGACTGCTCGGTTCGCTGCGGCGAGCCCGTGTTCTACGATCTCGAACCGCTGCCGCCCACGCACCCGGAGACGGGACAGGCGCTGGCAACCCCCTTCGGCATCAAGATCAGCGCCGACGACTCGACCCTCGTGGTCACCGCTGCCGGCTCCGACAAGCTCTTCACGATGGACGCCGACACCGGCGAAGTGCTCGGCCGAATCTCGGTGCAGTCCACCCCGCGCGGCGTCGCGCTGGTGACCGACAGAACCGGCGCCTTGCGACACGCATGGGTGTTGAACGCCGTCGCCAACAGCGTCTCGCAGATCAACCTTGCCGACACTGCGGGCCCTACTCTGCTGCGCACCGTCACGCTCGCCGACCCGACGCCCGAGATCGTCAAGCAGGGCCGCATGGCCTTCAACGATGCCGACGCTTCCTCCACCGGCACCTTTTCCTGCGAGAGCTGCCACCCGGACAACCACACCGACCAACTCATCTGGGTGCTCGAAACGCCGGTTTGCGACGTGGACGGCTGCACCCAGATTCCGCCCCGCCTAACCATGCCGGCGAAGGGCCTGCGGGACACCCAGCCCTACCACTGGGACGGCATTCCCGGGGACCCCTACGGCGGCAACAACACCCAGTCCATCAACGCGCCGGTAGAGCCCAACTGCTCCATCGAAGACCCTGCAAGCTGCACCCGCGTGCTCGTGGACGGAAGCATGGCGACCACCATGTGCGATGTGGGCAACTGTCCGACCAACGACGAGGGCAAGCTGGGGTTGCTCGATGCCACCGCTCGCGACGCCCTCGCGGAATACCTCTTGAGCGTGCCGTTCGCGCCGGCACCGAATCGCGCCTACCACAACGTGCTGAGCCAAAGCGCCCAGGACGGCTTCTTCGAGTTCAACTTCATCAACGACACGTCCGAGCCCAACACCGGCACGCAGACCTGCGGCGCCTGCCATCGCATGCCGTTCCTCGTCAGCACCAACACGCCCGGAACCGGCATGGAGGCACCGACTTGGCGCGGTGCCTACGAGCGCTGGATGATCACGCCCCAGGCCAGGCTCAACATCATTGACCTGTTGCAGCTCGTAAACATGGACACGAGCTTCCCAGAACGGGACATGTGGATCCTGGCCGGCGCTTCCGACGAAATCTGGGACATGGTGCTCGAAGGCAGCACCGGCTTCTCCGGCAGCTTCGGTCGCCAGGTGACACTGAACGCAGACACGGCCGAACTCGCGCAAACCGCACACCTCTTGGGTGCACTGGAGCGCTCCGCCAACCAAGGCGCCGTGAAACTTCAGGCCGAGGGCTTGCGGTTCGACGAAGACGGCGTGGCGACACCGGTTGCGCTCGACTACCGCAAGTCGCGTTACCGCAACCGGCCGGGCGATCCTCGCCTGGCCCTAACCCGCGCGAGCATCGTCAGGGACGCCGCCGCCGGCAACCTGCTCCTCACCATCACGGCCCGTGCCGGCGTCAACACCACCTCCGACCATGCCCAGCCGGCACTGTGGCCCGTCGGCGAGATCGAGGCGCAGACCCGAGGCGTGGACATCCCCTTCCTCGCGAACGAACTCACGCTGCGGTTCAACGCCCGCCACATCGAGTCGGGCGCAACCGTGTTCGTGGACGGGCGCAAGGCGAGCGCGACCCTGGCGTGCGAGTCCGGCGACCTGCCGGCCTGTGACGACGAAGTGTTCCTCGTCACCCTCGCCGCGGCGCCGAGGCACGGCGGCCTGCACTTCCTGCAGTTGCAGAACCCGCAAGGGCTCTTCAGCAACGACATGCTGTTCTTCTCGGAACAGACGGCGCTCAGGCCACGGCGCGGCAACCTCATCACCAGCGGCGGCACCTTCAACAACCAAGGCCAGTTCCGCGACAACTGGAACACGGTGGAGATCGCGACAGACTCCATCGAAGTGCGCGGTGGCGCGGTGCGCGTGAATCTGCGCGAGTCTTCCGAGCAGCCCTGGCATGCCCAGATCAGCCATTCCGTGATGGTCATCGGCGGCCAGGAGTACACCCTCTGCTACCGCGCCAAGGCCACCTCGAGCCGCCACATTACCGCCTACATGGACACCAACCTCGACAACTGGAGCAACATCTCCGGCGGCCAGTTCCGCGCCGAACTCACGACCTCCTACGCGCGCTTCCGCCACACCTTCACGGTGGAGGAGACCGACCTAACGGGCCGCGTCGCCTTCGATTTCGCCCAAAGCTCCGCTGACGTCGACATCGACGACGTGGGCGTTTACGAAGGCTCAAGCTGCGGCACGCCGTAGCCCTGGAGGGAAGGCGAGACGCCGTCCTCACGCGCCCAACACGACGCTCAAGCCCTCGCGCGTAGTTCCGCCACTTCCTTGCGCAACTCGGCCAATTCCGCCTGCTCTTCCTGCGCCTTCTTCCAGATCACCGCCGTGCGGCTGTGGGGGCCGAAAGCGCTTGGGGGCATGAGGATTGCCCGTTGGCTTTCGGTGAGGTCCCCGTAGTGGTCGGCGTTGTAGTAGCACGGGCCCCACGCCACCGCGTGGGGGCAGTACTTGTAGAAAATCGTGCGGCGCTCGCCCGTGCCTTCCCACGGCACCGTGCCGTGGGCGCAGGCTTCGGTGAAGACAATGGCATCGCCGGCGTTGGCTGCGACGCGGTCGACGCAATCGGGAATCTCGGCCTGCTTCTTGCTCACGCGCCAGTCGGGTGGCAGCGGGAAGTTGCCCTTGTGGCTGCCGGCTACGCAGGCGAAGCCGCCGGCCCCTGACGGCACATCGTTGAGCTCGAAGGCGACTGTGACGAGGCCATTGAAGAAGCGGCCGTTGTTGTAGTGGTAGTAGCACTGGCCGCCGTCAGTCGGGCCCACCACATCCTTGGGCCCGCCCGCACCCTGGCCACCACCGTGCAGGTAGAGCTGGCTTGGGTGTTCGGCGTTGACCACGTTGATGTAATCGTGGTCGAGTCGATAGCCGGTGCCAAGCAGCGCCTCAAGGTAGGGCACGACCCCCGGCAGGTCGATGAGGTCGATGTAGGTCCCGCCCCATTCAAGCAGGGACGGCGCAGCCCAGGCGGGATCGTCTTCGTCGGCAAAGATCGTGCGATCGGACCCCAGCCGACGCCGGCCATGCGTTTCCTGATGAGCCTCGAGGCGGCTAGACAGATCGTCCACCTGCTCGGCCGACAAGACGTTGCGCACGACGATGTAGCCGCGCAGGTCGAACAGGTACTTCTCTTCGTCGTTCATGGCTCCCCGCTTGGTTTGCGATCAGGCCGTTAGCAGCCGGTCCGGCGTCGCATAGCCGCCGGGAATGTGCGTCGCCAGCCACTCAGGCAGGTCGCGCCGAGGCAGCCGAAGCGCCGGCGCACCCTTGCAGCTCAGCCGATAGAGCAGCCGCGCGTCCGCCACATCGTCGATGCCGACCTTCATGGGCGGCGAGTTGTGCAGCGTCATGTAGTTGTCCCAGATGGTCACGTCGCCGGAAACATGCGGATGGTCGTAGCGGAACTCCGGCTTCAACACGTGCGCTTCGAGCTCGTCCAGGAATGCGCGGGATTCCTCCGCCGACATGCCCTCGACCTCGATGGGTGGCCGCACCCTGGGCCGCGATGCCCACACGGGGCTGTGCAGGGAGCGCAGGCCAGAGCGCGGATTGGTGCGCACGAGCGGCGCGAGCCAGCCGGGGTCGCCTTCGTTGAGCCGACGGCGCACGCGCACGCCGAGCAACTGTTCCTGCTGTGGCTCGGGCAGCGCCGCGAAGGCGGCTGCGGTGTCTGCATAGCAGGTTTCGGCATTGCGTGGCAGGGCTTCGCGCCGTCGAGTCAGCGTCGCATCGGCACCATCGAAGTACGGTCCGTGACCGACCGCATCAGCGTCCACCCAATCGCCTTGGCCGGCACATGCTGTCGGCATCCGATGCACCAGGAACATGGAGACATAGATGGGCAGCGGCTCGTATTCGATGTCGGTGTGCCACGAGCCACCGCCGCCAATGCGCAGCGAGTTGCCTTCGCTACCTCCCCCTGGGCGCGGTTTGCGGAAATTGGAAACCACCAAGACCGCCGGCGACTCGTGCGGCAGACACTGCAATTGACCAGGAAACGCTCCGTTCACCGCCGACACCATGCGTTGTTCCAGCGGCCGCCACTCAATGGCACCAAGGCTGTCGCCATCCATCTGCGCCGGCTTGCCCCCACGCAGGAAGTTGCTCGGATGCGGCACCGGCGCCCCCCAATGGTTCGCAAAGCGCTCGAAGCGCTGCAGCGAGAAGGTGGCGAGATTCTGCCCGGCAAGACAAAGGATGCGCCGATGCGCGAGCGCGTCGAGCAGGCACTCCACCTGCACCGGGCCCAAGGGCTCGCCCAAGTCGATGCCCGTCACCCGCACCCCGGCCCCGCTCGCGGCCAATGGTGCCTCGACCTCGATACGGGTGCCGAATACATGACGAAACCGACGCTCGATGTCCATGCTCCCCTCGATGTCCGACAGACAAGCGTGAGCATATCGCGCCGCGAACGAAGTAACTGACGCTTGTCTGTCACTGGCGGTTTACTCCAGCATGGGGCCGTCGTAGTCGTGTGAACAGACAAGGTCGTGTGCGCGGGGCGTTGGCCGACTGGTTAGGAGAGGGTAAGGAGGCACGGAGGCATGAGGAGTCCGGTGGGGCGGTGCGTAGCCGTGTTGGCGGCGGTTCTACCGCTGGCGGCAGGTATGTACGCGGCGGATGGAGAGTACCAAGACTCTACGTGGGACCAATGCCAGGGCGTTCCAAAGGGAGTGCACGCCGGGACCCTTGAGACTGGCGAGACGCACCAGCGCGGGTCCAGGTCGGGATCAGCTACTCCTCGATGCGTGTTCCAGGACCGTCTGAGCACTGGCGGGGAAGGACCGACGATGGTGGTGATTCCTGCCGGACGCTTCCACATGGGTTGCCTGTCGGATGGTGCGGCGTGCGTGACAGACGAGGCGCCCATCCATGAAGTGGTGATAGCGGCACCGTTCGCGCTGTCCGTGTACGAGGTGACGTTCGAGGATTTCGACCGCTTCTCGCTCCCAATGCAGGTGGACGACGCGGCCTGGGGGCGGGGCCGCCTGCCGGTGATCAACGTGTCGTGGGACGACGCCCAGGGTTACGCCGAATGGTTGTCAATGCAGACGGGGGCGCATTATCGGCTGCCGACGGAGGCGGAGTGGGAGTACGCGGCGCGGGCGGGAACGGTGACGAAGTATCACTGGGGTGACGAGGCGGGGGTGAACCGGGCGAACTGCAAAGGCTGCGGGAGTCCCCAGGACTTTGGGCAAACGGTGCCTGTAGGTTCGTTTCCGACGAATGGATTCGGGCTCCACGACATGCACGGCAACGTTTGGGAGTGGGTAGAGGACTGTTTGAACGGAAGCTACGCGGGGGCACCGTTTGACGGGTCTGCCTGGGTCAAAGGCGACTGCATGAGGCGGATGGTGCGTGGTGGCTCCTGGTTCAACAACACGAGAACCATGCGTGCCGCCAACCGCCTCCGGCTCGCTCCGCACATGCGTTTGATTCACGTCGGCTTTCGAGTGGCTCGGGCGCTCACCCCGTGAGCTGAGGCAAGCCATCAGGCACTCACCATCCATGGTGGATATCCGGGCCGCGGACCGAACATCGCTCTGAGCCACTGTCAGCGTGCTCGGACCTTTGACAGTCCTTCTGCCAGAGGTCCTTTGGACACGTTAATCCCGGGCGGTGGATACTGGCCGTTGCCCGGCGTGCCATGCCAAGTTGATCCCGCTCCCCGTATCGCGCTGATCGAGCAAGACGTCGACTTGGCCTTGGCTGCGCAGGTGCGCCGTCGAGGCCCACGAGGTGGTGTCCGGGTAGTCGGGTAGGCCCGCCCATGCCTGTGCGTCCATACCTTCCAGAGCCTGTCGCAGGTCGGCAACGGCACTGCCAAAGCGCGCCTGCCATTCACGTTCGACGTCACCTACGAGCCAAGGCCAGGCATCGCGCACACGCTTCGACTTCGGCGTCAGATACACCATGCGGGAGGTGTCCGAAAGCTTGCCCGGCGTCACCACCACGCACAGGTGGCGCTCCGGACCCGAGCGACCGTTGCCCACCACATCGCAGAGCTTGCGTGCCTCGCCGAGCGGCATTCCCTCGTCCGGCATGTGGCGCAGGAACACCGATGCCCAAGCCAAGGAGCCGAGTTCGTGCGCCTCGTAGTCGAGGGTGAAGGCCGTTAACGCCCACGACAACAGAGCAGGCAATGTCAGCGAGGGAGCTTCGCTCGCATTGCGCGGCACCACGGGCCATTCTTCCCCCCGCGCTGGCTTTCGCGGCGGTCCCGGCTCCGCTGGCAGATAGCTGCCGCCAGTCAGCGATGCGTCGGCGATGCCATAGCCGACAAGATAGTGGGGCAATTCCAGGTCTTGGCCAGCCGCGATTCGGGCAAGGGCGTCGCGCAGGCGCACTACCGCATCGCTGCCGAAGCGCTGCTGCCAACGGGACTCCGTCGCCGCCACTCGCTCGCGCCCTGCCCGCTCCATGGCAAGCCCCTGTTGGGTTAGATGAATCCGCTTGGGAACGCGCGCCTTGCCTCGCTTCCCGGGCGCCGGGTTCTCCACGGCCAGCCAACCCATCTCGGTCAGTTCCCGCAGCACCACCCGCAACACCCGCCTGGAGATGATGGCGCGCTCCCGCACCTCGGCCTCGGTGCCGCCCTGCCCTACCGCTCGCAGGACGTTGGCCCACACCGGGAGCGAGGGAACGCCAGCCGCCGGCGCTTCCCCGTACTCCCGCGTAAACGCCACCAACGCGTGGCTCAGCAGGGCCGGCAAGGTGGCTGACGCGTTGAGCTCGTCAGGTGCCGGGCCTAGGGCATCGGCACCCGGGCGCGCATGCATCCGCGCCGAGGCATAGCCGAAGTTGCGCACCAGCATCCGCATCGGCGCCTCCCCAGCGATCAGGCAAACGGACGCAGGACCGCCATCGGAAGCCACCGCCTCGCGTCGCACCGGCCCAGCCCGGCGAACCCAGCTCGACTTGCCGGAAACAAAATGCTCGGTGAGGAGCGCCGCAACCTCGCCATCCAAGCCATCCTCGAACACGAGCACCGCTTCATACTCGCCGGAAGAGCTTTCGATCACCCGACTCCCGCCACTACCTGTCTCCGCCACCACCACGCCGGGAAACCCAAGCCAGCGCTCGCGCAATTGCCGTTCGATTTCCACCGTCATTGCCTGCCTCCAAGATGGACACGGGCGACGCATGCGTCGCCTTGCGAGCGGGCCACCATATCCCCACCAGGCGCGACGTTGCATGATCGGTGTTTGAACATCGCCCACGTGCCGGCTACCGTGCGGCCAAGCCATGGGGAAGGAAATGCCGGGCCAGCACGACCATCTACGCGCGACCACTGAAGAGCCTGCCGTGACCGAAACGACGGTGCTCCCCCGCGTGCGCGCCGCGCGGCGCTGGCTGGAACAGCGGGTGGTGGGTCAGGATCGGCTCATGCAACGCTTGGTGGTGGCGTTGGTTTGCGGCGGTCACCTGCTGGTCGAAGGCGCCCCCGGCCTCGCCAAGACCCGTGCCATCAAGGAACTCGCGCGCGTCGTGGAAGGCGACTTTCACCGCATCCAGTTCACTCCTGACCTGCTGCCGGGCGACATCACCGGCTCGGAGATCTACCGCAACGAAACCGCCAGCTTCGAGTTCCAGCCGGGGCCCGTGTTTCACAACATGGTGCTCGCGGACGAGGTCAACCGGGCCCCTGCCAAGGTGCAGTCGGCCTTGCTCGAAGCCATGGCGGAGCATCAGGTGACGGTGGGACGCCGCACCCTTGCTCTGCCGCCCCTGTTTCTCGTGATGGCAACGCAAAACCCCATCGAACACGAAGGCGCCTACCCGCTGCCGGAAGCGCAGCTCGACCGCTTTCTCATGCTCGTGCGCGTGGACTATCCGCCGCCGGCCGTGGAACACGAGATTCTTCGGTTGGCGCGGGAAGAGCACGCTGGCCTCGCCACCGAGGAGCCGGAAGGCAGGCTCTCGCAGGACGATGTGTTCCGGGCGCGGCAGGAAGCGAGCGAGGTGTTCATGGCACCGGCGGTGGAGCGCTACATCGTCGAGTTGGTGGCGGCCACCCGGCGGCGGGCAGACCTCGACTACGGCGCCAGCCCCCGCGCCACCATAGCGCTCGACCAATGCGCCCGCATCACGGCATGGCTCGAGGGGCGCGACTACGCCTCACCCGAGGACGTGCAGTCTGTGGCGCACGACGTTATGCGCCACCGGCTCATCCCCACCTTCGAGGCGCAGGCACGCGGCGTGGAGATGGACGTCCTGATCGACGATCTGCTCGGCGACGTTCCGGTGCCGTGAGAGACGTCTCGCGCGACGCTGCTGCCACCGAAACGGCATCGGCGTCTGCCGATGGCCCGGCTCTGAAAGGCGCATACACGAGTCTCGAGGAGCTCCTCGCGCTGCGTCACTTGCGGGCGCGAGCCCTTCCTCGTCGCGCCAAGGGCCGGCGCGTGGGCATGCACGAATCCCGCCGCAAGGGACGCGGCATCGATCTCGATGAGGTGCGGGAATACCAGCCCGGCGATGACGCCCGCTACATCGATTGGCGGGTCACCGCGCGCAAGGCGCACGCCCACATTCGCGTCTTCCGCGAAGAGCGCGAACTGCCGACGCTGATCGTCGTGGACCAAACCCGATCGATGTTCTTCGGCAGCGTGGCGCGGCTGAAGTCCGTGGCGGCAGCGGAGGTTGCAGCGCTGACCGCATGGCGAGCGCTGCAGGCCGGGGACCGGGTTGGTGGCGTGGTCATCGGCGAAGCCGAGCTTGCGGCGTTTCGCCCGCATCGCTCCAGCGTCGCCGTGGGACGGTTCCTCGCGGCTGTCGCGAAAGCCAATCAGGCGCTCTCCACCGTACGCGCCACGACCGACTCCCTTGCGCGACTGCCGGAGACGCTCGCCCGACTTGCCCCAGCCAATCAACGCATCGTCGTCATCAGCGACTTCGCAGCCCCGGAAGACTGGCTTGATGCGGTCACGGCCCTCGCCAGCCGCAACGCGACCTCCTTCGTCGCCATTTTCGACCCACTCGAGCGCCGCCTGCCGAGGGCACGCCGCGCCTTCCACGTCAGCGACGGCATGCACCGCGTTCGCTTCGACGCGGGCCTAGGCGGCGACGACTACCAACGCCGCTTCGACCACCGCATGGAGCTACTCGCCGCTCATTGCCGCGATGCCGGCATCGATCTCACAACCATCGCCACCAACGACCCGACTCCGTAGTCACCGCTCGGGCCAGGAGCCTGCGCCCTTCTACGGCGAATGCGCGTGCGAAGGCCAGCAGTCGCGCGCGCAAACTACCGAAGCGCCCGAAGGCCGTGCTTGCAGCGCTGCGTTGCGTGTGGGAAGTTGACCGAAGTTGCTGCAGGGGTGTAGCGGAGGCAAGAATGTCGCCCGATCTCTTGAGTGATCTGAGAGACATTCACGAGCCTGTCGCGCCAGGGTTCTGGCCGCCGGCGCCGGGGTGGTGGCTGGTGTTTGGGCTTGGGGTGGTGGCGCTCGTCCTCGCGATTTTCCTCGCTAGGCGCTGGCAGCGGCATCGGGCGGCACTGCGTATGCCCTATGTCGCTGCCGAACAGCACATCCGCCTTGCTGCACATCAACATGCGACTGGCGAAATCGACATCCGCGACCTGGCGGATCGAATCAGCGACGTGTTGAAGCGCGTGCTTGTGCGCGTGGAGCGGCGCAAAGGCGCGAGCACAGTCTCCGGGGACGCCTGGGCGCAAGCGCTGGCAGAACGGTTCCCGCAGCCGGAGCTGGCAGCCCTCGGCGGGGCTCTGGGCAATGCCCGCTTTCGACCGCGTTTCGATGCGGACGCGACGCGCCTCGCCACCACGGCAATCGATGCGCTGCAAAGGGCAGCACGCGAACGCACGGCCCTGGTTCGCCCTGCTGTGCGGGTGGTGCGCCGTGTGATAGCCGTTGCGAGCGCGACAATGGCCAAGCAGCCCGCCAAGCTCCAACGCCTTCGTCGCACATGATCGAGTTCGCCTGGACCTTCGCCTTCGCGGCCCTGCCGCTGCCGCTGCTCGTGCGCTGGCTGTCGCGCCCGACGCCAACGACGGAGAGTGCCCTGCTCGTGCCCGACGCCAACGCCTTCGCCGTGTCCGAAGTCCGCGCCACCGCCGCGCACCGCCCCCGCTGGCGCGAGGCCTTTCTGTGGCTCGGATGGGCGACGCTCGTCGTCGCCTTGGCCCGCCCCCAGGTCACCGGCGAACCGGTGCTGCTGCCCACCACTGGCCGGGACCTGATGCTGGCCGTGGACATATCCGGCAGCATGAGCACGGAAGACCTGACACTAGGCCGCAGCAGGGCCGATCGTCTGACCGTGGTGAAGACCGTGGTGCGGGAGTTCGTTCAGCGACGCCGTGGCGACCGGGTGGGACTGGTGCTGTTCGGCTCCCGCGCGTACCTGCAATCGCCCCTGACCTTCGATCTCAACACCGTGGAGACATTGCTGACGGAAGCGCCTGTGGGCATCGCCGGCGGCAAGACCGCGATCGGCGACGCCATCGGCCTCGCCGTCAAGCGCCTCCGCCACCGTCCGAGCGAAGGCCGCGTGCTGATTCTTCTCACCGACGGCGCCAACAACGCCGGCGCCGTGTCGCCTAGGCGGGCCGCGCAGTTGGCGGCGGTCACCGGCATCCGCATCCACACCATCGGCGTGGGCCGCGCACCGGCCCGGCAGCTAGCCGACAGCGGTCGTGTCACCAGTCCGAGTTCGGGCCTCGACGAGGCGACGCTTGCCGATGTGGCCCGCATCACCGGCGGCGACACCTTCCGCGCCGCCGACACCGAAAGCCTGCGCGCCGTCTATCGTCGCATCGACGAACTCGAACCGGTGGCGCAGGACGCCGAGCCGTACCGCCCGGTCAGTGAGCTCTATCACCTTCCGTTGACCGTCGCCGCGCTCCTGCTGCTGGCAGCGGCGATGGCCATGCTTCCCATCGGAAGTCTCCGCGGTCGGAGGCCGAGCGGGGAGTCGCAAGCGCAGAGCCCGATGCCTCACCCGCACGCAGCGGCGGTTGCGCGATGATGGAAGCGCTTGCGGACTTCCACTTCCTGCGTCCGCTGTGGTTGCTCGCGCTCCCGCTCGCGCCGCTCCTGTGGTGGCTCGGGCGGCAGGCTCGGGCCGGTGCCGGCGGCTGGCGCGAGGCGGTTGCGCCGGAACTCTTGCGAGTGCTCCTCGAGGAGCGCGACCAAGGGCCGGCCCTGCGTCCAAAAATCATTCTCGCAGCGGTCGTCCTTACGATCCTGGCCCTCGCCGGCCCCACTTGGGAGCGATTGCCAGAACCCGTAGCACAACGCACCGATGGCCTGGTCGTGGTGCTCGATGTATCCATGTCGATGCTGGCGGAGGACGTGGAACCCTCCCGCATGGCACGGGCACGCCACAAGCTCGCGGATCTGCTCGGCCAGCGGCAGGAAGGTTTGACGGCGCTCGTCGCCTACGCTGGCGATGCACATGTGGTCACGCCTCTGACGGACGACACGCGCACCATCGCCAACCTCGTCGGCGCCCTGCATCCAACCATGATGCCCGTGCAGGGCAGTCGCCCCGGCGCCGCGCTTGAGCTTGCACGCCAGCTCTATCGCAACGCCGGCCTGGAACAGGGCCGGGTGCTGCTCATCACCGACGCCGTGGAGCGGGCCCGCGACATTGCCGAACACGCGACGCCATCCTTCCCGGTGTCGATCCTGGGGGTCGGCACCGCGACCGGAGCACCGATTCCGGTTCACGTGCCGGGACGCCCACCGCAGCTCCTGCGCGCCGACGACGGTTCGGTGGTGCAAGTGCGGCTC
>JAPPDJ010000027.1 GCA_028824555.1 Gammaproteobacteria bacterium
AGGCGACCCGGTCCTTCCGCACCGGGTTGTCGAACACCAGGGCTCCGTCGTCGAACGGAGCCTCCACCAGCGTGTCGCGCTCCTGGTAGTAGTCTTGGCAGTTGGTCCACGGTTCGCGGTCGCCTTGCTTCGGCAGGCGGGGAGCGCCGCGGCGGATGTAGCCAGGAGCGAAGTCGTCCGGATCGATGTAGGCCTTGCCGTTCATGCCTTGGTCCGAGACGCGCAGGCGCGGGGTGCATTGGCGCACGCCCATTGCGTCCATGTGCTTGAGCAGGCGGCAGACATAGTGGGCGATCATGTCGGCGCGGAGCGTCCACGACGAGCGGATGTAGCCGAAGGTCCAGGCGAGGTTTGGCACGTCGGAGATCATCATGCCGCGATAGGTGAAGTTGTCCGGCAGATTCACCTTGCCGCCGTCCACGTCGAAGTGGATGTTGCCGAGGCCCGAGAGCTCGATGCCGGTGGCGACGACGATGATGTCGGCCGCAAGGACCTCGCCGGACGATAGCTCGATGCCGTTCGGCACGAAGCGCTCGATAGTGTCGGTGACCACGGATGCCTTGCCGGAGCGAATGGCCGTGAACAGGTCGCCGTCCGGCAGCAGGCAGAGGCGTTCGCGCCAAGGGCCGTATCTCGGCGTGAAGTGCTTCTCCACGTCGTAGCCCTCCGGCAGAGCGGCCGCGGCCAAGCCGATGAGTTCTTTCGCCACGGCATCCGGCTCGGAAAGCGCTCGCGCCGTCATCACGCGTCCGAATTCGAGAATCTTGCGTTTCTTGATGCCGTGGATCCATTCCTTCGGCACATCGAGCGCCCGCAGTTCCTGAATCGTCGCATCCTCGACGCTGTTGTCGAGGGAGATGTAGTAGGTGGGCGAGCGTTGCAGCTGCACCACCTCGGCCACTTCCTCCGCTACGGCCGGGACGATGGTGGCGGCGGTGGCGCCGGAGCCGATGACCACCATGCGCTTGCCGGCATGATCGAGGTCCTCGGGCCACTGCTGCGGATGCACGATGGTGCCTTGGAACGCTTCTTCATTCGGGAAGCTCGGCCGGTAGCCGGCTTCGTAGTCGTAGTAGCCCTGGCACATGAAGAGGAAGTGGCCCGTGAGCTCGACTTCGCCTTCGTCGGTTTGCGCGCGCACGGTCCAGCAGGCGTCGGCAGTGGACCAGGAGGCGTCGGTGACCTGATGGCCGAAGCGGATGTGCGGCTCGACGTCGTTCTCTTCCACCACCTCGCGTAAGTACCTCATGATCTCGGGCGCCGTGGCGATCGGTTGGCCATGCCATGGCTTGAACTCGTAGCCGTAGGTGTACAGATCGCTGTCGGAGCGAATGCCCGGGAAGCGGAACAGATCCCACGTGCCGCCGATGGACGACCGTCCCTCCACGATGACGTAGCTCTTGCCCGGACATTCCTTCTGCAAATGGCACGCAGCACCGAGGCCGGAAACCCCGGCACCGATGATGATCACGTCGTGGTGGTCCGACTGCCGCATCAACTGCTCCTCCGTGCAAGCTGGCCGCGCATTGTAAGGCCAGGGGACAAGGCCGGCACAACGCACGGCTTGACAGCCTGGCGGTTCCGTGCGATTCGGGGCGGATGGCCGACACGACGGGTTTGGAGCAGGCTTTCGCGGAAGTGCTCGGTGCGGGGGAGTCCGACCGGCTGGCGTCGCTGGTGAAGTCGACCGAATGGCGGAATGTGCCCGGGGGCGAGGCCAACCGTGTGTTGCAGCTCGTGGGCGCGTATGGCGTTTCCGGCCGCACTTCGCGCTATCGGGGCGTCGCAGAGGCGATCTTGGCGAGCGGCGTGGCGGCGAATCTGGCGAGTTGTGCGTTGCTTGGGCTCAATGAGCAGGGGCTTGCGCTCCTTGCAGCGAAACCCGAGGTGGCGAAGGAAGCCGATGCAGACGGCGCGACGGCACTTCATCACGCGGCGGAGCGGGGCAATCTCGAACTGGCGCGGGCGATTTGCGACGGTGGAGCGGAGCTTGATGCGCTGGATCGCTTTGGCGAGACGCCGCTTGCGAAGGCGCTTCATGCAGGGCCGTGGAAGCCGGCGCCGGCGATGGATGTGGTGGATCTGCTGCGCGCTCGAGGCGCTACCGTCGACTTCTGCACGTTGGCGGCGCTTGGCGACGTGGTGACGTTGGCGGAGCGCTTGGGGACGGGCGGCCAAGATGTCGATGAGCGCGACACCCACGGACGAACCGCGCTGTTCGTGGCCTGCCGAAACAACCAGCTCAGCGCAGTGCGGCTCTTGCTGGGCCGGGGCGCGGATGCCGATATGGCCGACACCGATGGTCAGACCCCGCTCGCCACCGCCTGCCTGCACATGCTCTCGCAAGAGTGCGATGTAGAGATCGTGCGACTCTTGCTTGCCCATGGGGCGAAGCCGACGCTCGAGTCGGCTGTCGTACTGGAGGACTTGGAGGGCATTCGGGCATTTGTCGCCGAGGATGCAGGCTTGCTGCAAGGGCATGGCCACGAGAGCGCGCTTGGCTATGCCATTCACGTCTGGCGGCCGGCATCGCTGCGATGCCTGCTGGAACTCGGCGCCGTTCCGGATGAGGCGGAGTGGGGGCATGTGGCTCGCATTGCTAAGGACCCGGCATTGGTGGACGAGTTGCGTGGCTTGACGAGAGGGCCTCCAGACCGCCGAGGCCGGAGTCGCTGACGCGCAGGGAGCAATCCTCGTAGGGGACGCGGGATTGTCCCGTCCCGGCGCGACCTGACGGGCGCGTTGGCAGTTCGCTGGCGCGAACTGCTGTGCTTCGACGGGTTCGTCGGTGCGTTCAAGACGGGCGACCACAAGGGTCGCCCCTACGAGGCCCGTGCCAAATCCCGCGATGCGATTCAAGGGCATTCCCCGTGCCGAATCCGTCGGTGCGATTCAACACATTCCTCGTAGGGGACGGGCTTGTCCCGTCCCGTCTCGAATTCAAGACGGGCCTCTTGGGAAACCGGTCGCCCCGTCCTTGCCGAGTTCGTCGATGCATTCAGGACGGGCGGGGACAAGCCCCGCCCCTACGAGGCCCGTGCCGAATCCGTCGGCGCGTTCAAGACGGGCGACCACAAGGGTCGCCCCTACGAGGAAAAGCGAAGCTAGATCATTGGGCTGCAGGACTTGCTCCATGCAAGGTTGCGCATCCTACGGTGCGGGACCCCCGGCCACCACCTCCTGCATTCCGTCCCATTCGCTCCAGTGGTCGCAGAGCTTGTCGATGGCGACCTGCCAAGGGTCGTAGCCTTCGGGGTAGTCGAGGAACTCGCCGTTCCAGCCGCGGTCGGGGTGATCGCTGTCACCCACCACCGTCGCGCCGCCCGGGCGGTCGCGGCGTAGGCGGAAGTACACGTTCATGCGCGGTTCGGCGCCGAGTTCGTTGCGGGTGCCGCAATGGGGAATCGCGTGCAGCGTGATAACCGCGTCGCCCTCGGCGAGCAGGATGGGGGTGGGCCTCGGCCACATCGAGCCGTCTGGGGTGTGTTCGGCGTCGTCCGCGTAGTGCTCGAGGATCGCATCCGGCAGGTGGTTCATGGCCACTCCGCCGTCTCCCGCCGGACGCAGGCGCGGCCAACCGGGACCTTCCGGGCCGATCACGCCGCCGCTTGCACGCTGCATGCGGAAGAAATCCTGCACGACATGGTGGGCGCCACGCAGCACGGCGAGATTGCCGCGCCCGAACTCGGTCTGGTCGTTGAGGCAGACGCCGACGAAGGCGGTAAAGCTGCCCATCCCAAGGCGGCATGCCGGATCCTGGAAGAACGGCGTGTTGTTGCGCCCTCGCGAGCGGGCGTCACCGGTGCCGAAATGCTCGGTGCGCGGCGAATGCCAGTTGTCCACCTCGTTCTGGTTGCGCGGCAGGTCCCCCGCCCATTGGCCGTCGAGATGGGGCACGAAGCCGAAGTTGGGGATGTCGCGGTCGGCAACGCCATAGCCGCCGATCTCGGCCGAAGGATCCCGCGGATAGAGCACCATCGGCATGGCGCGCCGAGGCGCGTCGAACGGCCCCATGGTGCGCAGCAGGATGTCGCGCAAGGCCGACTTGTTGACGAGGTTCGGAAACTCTGCCGACTCGGCAAGCTCGTTGTAGTAGCGGAACAGATGCCCCTCCCGGCCGGCGAAAATGTTGATGCGTCGCTTGGCGGCGTGCGTGAGTTCCGGCGGCACCACCTGGCGCAGGACAATGAAGCCGTCGCGCTGGAAGGCACGCTTCTGCGCAAGCGAAAGCTCCGTCGCTTCGGTCATGACATCGTCGGGTTGGGTGAATGCGTCGGTCATGTCGGTGTCCCTTTGGCTGCCTTGCGCGAGGCCTGTGTCGCGCGGCTGTCACGGCCCTTGGGCTGCGAGCGAACGCGAGCACGAAGGCTAGCAGTTCGCGCTAGCGAACTGCCGACGCGCCCTTCAGGGCGCGCGAGCATCGTAGCAAGCCCGCCAAACGGCACACAACGCAACCCTGTTGCGGGCCGTGCGCAGATGCAGGCGATGTGCAATCCCGCCCGTTCCCTGGCTTCGCCGTGCTAATGTAGCGCGCTTTGATTCAAGGTGAGGGGATCGAAACCGACGTGGCTTACAACAAACCCATTCCCCGGCAGGGGCAACACACCAAGCCGTTCTGGGACGGCGCGAAGGAGGGCAAGCTCATGCTGCCCCGATGCACGGACTGCAACCGCGTGCACTGGTATCCGCGCCTGATCTGCCCGTTCTGCCACACGATGGACATCGAGTGGTTCGAGGCAAGCGGGGAGGGGTTCATCCACACCTATGCGGTGCAGCACCGCGCCTTCGGCGGCTGGTCCGAAGAGGTGCCCTACGTGACCGCCTTCATCGACCTCAAGGAAGGCGACCGGATGATGACGGTACTGCGCGGCGTCGACGCCACCAAGCCGGAAGAGATCAAGATCGGCGCGCGCGTGAAGGTCGAGTTCGAGCAGGCCAACGAAGATACGTTCATTCCGTTCTGGCGCGTGGTCGAGGAGTAGGTATGGCAGCCATGAACCTGAGTTACGCGGCGGCCATCGTCGGCGCCGCCGAGTCCAACGTGATCGGCTACCCGGAGGAACTGACCGGCAACAAGGTCACGTCCTTGCAGCACCACATCGAGGCGATCAAGAACGTCACGGACATGACGGGGATTCCGATCCGCGCGATCGAAGGCGTCTTCTCCACCGGCTGGACCGGCGAGTTGGCGGAGCATCTGGGGCTGCATCCGAAGTATCTCGACACGACGTCCGTGGGCGGCTGCTCGTTCCAGATCCACGTGCACCACGCCCTGGCAGCGATTCATGCCGGCATCATCGACATTGCGCTCATCAGCCACGGCGAAGCCGGCTGGTCCTACCGTGGTGGTGGCGGCGGTGGCGGCGGCGGGCGCGGAGAGGTCAGCCCCGGCGCCGAGATGACCGGCGCCTACGGCACCTTCGGCGCACCCTCGCAATACGCCCACGCGATGGTTCGTCACTTCCACAATTTCGGCACCACCGCCGAGGACTTCGCCCACATTGCGGTTGTCACCCGCGATTGGGCCCAGCTCAACCCGCGCGGTGTGATGTACGGCAAGAAGCAAAGTCCTTTCGGCGGACCGATCACCGTCGAGGATGTGCTCGAAGCGCGCCTCATTGCCTGGCCGCTGACGCTTTACCACTGCTGCCTGGTGACGGACCACGGCGGCGCGGTGATCGTGGCACGGCCGGAGATCGCCAATAGCCTGCGGACGAACCCGGTCTGGGTCGCGGGTGCCGGTGAGTCCATGGGGCACCAGAACATGCTGGAGATGGAGGACTTCACGGCGACATCCGCAAGCCGCTCTTCCGCCACCGCCTACAAGATGGCTGGGCTCGGCCCGCAGGACATGGAAATGGCGATGATCTACGACTCGTTCACGATCACCGCCGGCATCACTGCGGAAATGCTGGGCCTTGCGCCCCGCGGCAAGGGCTACACGCTGTGGAAGAACGGCGACGCAGCCCCCGGCGGACGTCTTCCCATCAACACCAACGGTGGCGGCCTTTCGTTCAACCACTCCGGCATGTACGGGATGCAGCTCCTGGTGGAAGCCTATCGCCAGCTATCCCGCACCGCCGAAGACGGCGTCAACGGCATCGAGGGCAAGCAGACGGAAGCCACGACCTGCGTCGTGAACGGCACCGGCGGTACGCTTTCGACCACGGGGACGCTGGTGCTGGCGTCGGACGACCGGTAGCGCGATAGCCTCAGGATTCTGGCGAATCTTTGCTCGACGCCGGCACGGCCGACGCATACGTCGCCGGCGTGGGGTCGATCGGACTTCAATCGCTGGGCAGGATTTCGGAGGCGTGGAAGCGCAGGCTTCGGATCGTCGGAGACTCGATCGTGTCGCCTAGGCCGTGCGTGGTTTCGCTTTGGTAGGTGATGCCGGCGGGTTCGGTGAAGACGTGGATGCGTCTGCGGCCCACGTCGATGATCCAGGATTCGGGGATGCCGGCACGCGCATAGCGTGGGATCTTGTGCCGCCGGTCTTGGCGCAGCGTGCTGTCTGAGACTTCGATGGCCAGCAGCACGTCCGGTGGGGTTGGGTGGCGGTGGGCGAATGCGGGATTGGGCCTTGCCACCAAGATGTCCGGCTCGGGTTCGTTGTAGATGTCGAGCTCAACGGGACCTTGGCAGCGGATGTGATGCATGTCACCCAGTTGACGGAACAGCATCGCCAACAGTCGATCCACGATCCATGCGTGCGACGGCCCGACCGGCGACATCTCCCGCACTTCGCCATCGATGAGTTCCAGCCGTGAGCCGTCGGGAAAGAAGCCCTCTCGCCCCAGTCTCTGGAACTCATCCACCGTGATCTTGCGGCCCAGTTGGTAGCTTGCGCGTTCTTCCATGGATGCACTCCCGACGGTACTTTCGTTGGTGCTTGTCGAACCGGACAGGTTACTTGCGCCGCACCTGCACCGGCAGGTCCGTGATGCCGTGGATGAAGCTCGAGAGCAGATACTTCGGCTCGCCGGCCAACTCCACCGCCCTGAAGCGGCTCAGGATCTCCTCCCATATGATGCGCAGCTGCATCTCCGCGAGGCGGTTGCCGAGGCACCGGTGGATGCCGAAGCCGAAGGCGAGGTGCTTGCGGGCGTCGGGACGGTCGATGCGGAACTCGCCGGCACTGTCGAAGGCGTCCTCGTCGCGATTGCCGGAGTAGTACCACATGCACACCTTGTCCCACTTCTTGATGGTCTTGCCGCCGACCTCGATGTCCTCCATCGCCGTGCGGCACATGTGCGCCACCGGCGACTGCCAGCGAATCACCTCGGAAGCCATGTTGGGGATCAGGCCCGGATCGCTACGCAGGAGCGCGAACTGGTCGGGGTGCTCGTTCAGGGCAAGCACGCCACCGGAGATGGAGTTGCGGGTGGTGTCGTTGCCGCCGACGATGAGCAGCAGCATGTTGCCCAGGAACTCGTTGGGCGGCATGTTGCGAGTGGCTTCGCCGTGCACAAGGAAGGAGATCAGGTCGTCGCCCGGCTCGCTGCGGGCAGCGCGTTCCTGCCACACCTCATTGAAGTACTCGAAGCACTTCCACAATTCCTTGAAGCCCTCCTCCATGCTCTCGAAGTAGTTCGGGTCCGGAATGCGCTCCACCGTGTCCGACCAGTGAATCAACAGGTGCCGGTCCTCCTGCGGCACGTCGAACAGGGTCGCCAGCATTTGCCCGGTGAGCTCCACCGAAACCCGCCGCACCCAGTTGAAGGTCTCGCCTTCGGGAAGCTCGTCCAGAATCGCGCCGGCGCGGGAACGGATGAGATCGGAGAGCTCGGCAAGCCGGCGCGGCGTGAACATGGGCGCGACCACCTTGCGTTGGGCGTCGTGCTTGGGCGGGTCTTCCATGATGAACATGGGCAGGTGGAAGAGCGTGTTGCGCTCGTCTTCCGAGGTCGGGCGCCAGCCGAGGCGGATGCCGCCGTTGCCGAGGTCGGACGAGAACACGGCATGGTTGGTGTCGATGGCCTTGATGGCCTCGTAGCGGGCGATGGACCAATAGCGGTCGAACTGGCTTTCTGCGGTGAGGTGCACCGGGTCTTCCCGGCGCAGGCGCTCGAATACCGGCAGCGCGGTGTTGGCCTGGAATCGCGCGGGATGCGCAGGATTGAGTTCGGCCAACGGAATGGAGGCGACATCTTGATGCGGGTCGATGCGCCACTGTTGCCGCACTTCCAGGTTGGTG
>JAPPDJ010000021.1 GCA_028824555.1 Gammaproteobacteria bacterium
AGCCACGCTCTCCCCTAGAGAGCTACCTGGCGGATCAGGTGGCGGTGATTGCCCAATGCGTGCGCCTATTGCATCCACAGGGGTCCCTTTGCTGGCAGGTGGGCAATCACGTTCACAAGGGAGAGGTGGTGCCTTTGGATGCGGTGCTGTATCCAGAGTTCAAGCGCCATGGCCTGAAGCTGCGCAACCGCATCGTCTGGCATTTCGGGCATGGACTGCACTGCTCCCGCCGCCTATCGGGGCGCTACGAAACGATCAATTGGTTTACACGTGACGACGGCTACACCTTCCACCTCGACCCCATCCGCGTGCCCTCGAAGTACCCCGCCAAGCGACATTTCAAGGGCCCCAACGCCGGTAAGCTGTCCAGCAACCCCAAGGGGAAGAATCCAACGGACGTGTGGGAGTTCCCCAACGTCAAGAACAACCACGTCGAGAAAACCGACCATCCGTGCCAGTTTCCGGTGGAACTGGTGGAACGGCTGGTGCTGTCCATGACGGATGCAGACGATGCGGTGCTGGATCCCTATATGGGCGTCGGCTCGACGGTCATCGCCGCACTGAAGCACGGGAGGCGGGCTTACGGGTGCGACATCGTGCCGGAATATGTCGAGACGGCTTGGGAGCGAGTGCGGGCGCTACGGGCCGGCGTGCTGCGAACCCGCCCCATGGGCAAACCGATCTACGATCCGAGCAAGCCCAACGGCGGACACTGATGCCTCCCTCATCCGTCCTTGTCGGCCTCGAGCTTGGCGAGTTCGTGGAAGGTGCGAGCCGTTTCGATCTTGTGCTGGATTTGGCGGCGCCAGTCGGCTGCGTAGGTGGGGTTTAGGAGCCGAGCCTGGGCGCGCAGTTCAAGGAAGATGCCGAGCTTGTCTTCGTAGGTGAGCTTGGAGTATTCCTCGCGCTTGTAGCGATTCTCCAGTTCCTCGACCAAGTCTGGACGGCGGATCATGGCTGCCTTGGGGGCGATGGGGGATAGAGTATGTCACGCGCCGCTCGCGCTGGACGGTTCCGGTGCCTGTGGCGGCGGATGGAGGGGAATCCAAGGCATGTCCGATCAGGAAGAGTCACAGCAGATCGACTTCGAGGCGACGCTAGCGGAGCTTGAAGCGCTCGTGGAGCGGATGGAGAGCGGGCGGATGAGCCTCGAAGACTCCCTCGCGGCGTTCGAGCGGGGCGTGAAGCTCACGCGGCAATGCCGCAGCGCACTGAAGTCTGCTGAACTTCGCATCAAGGCCCTCACCGAGGATGGCGACGAGCTCGACGTGGTGGTTGATGACGGGGAGTAGGTGCTTGACGCGCTTGCCGAACGGATTGTCACCGCTTCGCCTCCCGCGGGCCGACGGTTGCTACAGGGCGAACAGCATGGCGGCCCAGGCGCCGTAAAGGAGAGCGGCGGCGAAGGCGCCGGCCAAGAGGTCGTCGAGCATGACGCCCAATGCGCCGGGGACGTTGGTGTCGGCCCAGGAGACGGGCCAGGGCTTGACCACGTCGAAGGCGCGGAACAAGGCGACGCCGATTGTCGCCCAGAAGATCGAGCGGGGGCAGAGAGCCAGGGCCAGCCAGCAGCCGGCGAGTTCGTCGATGACGATGGCGGGGTTGTCGCCTTGGCGACGGTGGCGGTTCAGAAAGTGAATGGTGGCAAGGCCGACGGCAGTAGCGATGGCAACGCCAGCGAGGCGCAGGGGCCAGGTGAGGCCGGCGAAGAGAAACCACCACACGATTGCCGCAGCGATCGAGGCAAAAGTGCCAGGTGCGACGCGGATCAGGCCAATGCCGAAGCAGGTGGCGAGCAGGGCGAAGGGATTGGCAAGGTCGCGCACGCCTAGCTTTGCCGCCGCTTGTCCCTCGCCTTGCTGGTCTACGTCGCTAGAAATGGCGGAATCCTCCGGCAAGGGAGATGGGTTTGCCTCCCTGTCGCCAGCGCGCGCCGGGAGCGTCGTCCAGACTGCCGATGCGATGGATGGGAGTGTCCGTTTCCCTGGCAATGACACGGATGGCGGGCGCGTGCGTGCGTGATGCGGTGAAGGCGAGTTCGTAGTCGTCGCCGGCGCACACGGCCGCCGTCGGGTCGCTGCCGGGGAAGACCGGCACGTCGCCGAGGTCGATGTCGCAACCGACGCCGCTGGCGTCACAGATGTGCTCCACATCTGAAGCCAAGCCATCCGACACGTCGATTGTGGCGCTCGCCACGCCACGCAGGCGCTGGCCGACGGCGAGGCGAGGTTGTGGCAGCCAGTACCGCCCTTGCGCCGAGCCCGGTTCGACGTCCGAGATGGATTGCGCTTTGAGGAGCCCAGACCGCAACGCGAGCCCGGCGCCGCCGATCTGGCCGGTCACGTAGAGATCGTCACCCGCTCTCGCCCCGGCGCGCGTCAGGCTTTCGCCCTGCGGCACGCTGCCGTGAACCGCGACGCAGATGTTCGCGTCACCGCGAGCGAGGTTGCCGCCGACGATGGGCGTCTGGAATGCGCGTGCGGCTTCGGCGATGCCTCGGGCGAATGCGCCGGCCCAGCGCTCCGTCAGCCGCTTGGCGGTGAGCGACACCACGGCGGCCACGGGTTCGGCTCCCATCGCAGCCAAGTCCGACACCGACACCGCCAGCGCTCGGTACCCCACGAGTTCCGGGCTGGCATCAGCAGGATAGTGCCGCCCTTCCACCAGAGTGTCCGTGGAGACCACGAGCTCGTGCGCCGGCGGCAGCCGCAGCACGGCCGCATCGTCGCCGGGCCCCAGCACGACGTTTTCGCTTGTGGTGGCATCCCCCAATGCGTCCACAATTGTTGCGATGAGGTCGAACTCGTCCGTCATGGCGTCGAGCCTTGAACGGCGTTCGCCGCGACTTCCACGGGGCGGAGGTCCTTCGCCACCCGATCCAGCACGCCGTTGATGTAGCGGTGACCGTCCTCGGCGCCGAACTGGCTGGCGAGGGTGACCCATTCGTCCAGCACCACCTTGAACGGCACCTCGATGCGGTCGCGCAATTCCAGCACGCCGGCGCGCAGGACGGCGCGTTCGATGTGGTCGAGTTGGTCCACGCGTCGGTCGAGATAGGCCTCATAGAGCGTGTCGAGCTTCTCCGCACCGGTGAGCACGGTATCAAGGCAGGTGGAGAAGAACGCCTTGTCGGCGCGGCGCAACGCCTCGCCGGTGGCGAACTGCCGCTCGATCTCTGCAGCGCTGTGGCCGCTGATCTGCCATTGGTAGATGGCTTGCAGCAGCGCTCGGCGGGCGCGACGGCGGGCACGCTGGTCGATCTTCGCCGTCACCTGTGCGCTCCCTCGGCTTGCCCCCCGTGGGAGTCGTTGGCCAGTACGACCTTGACGTCGGTGCCGAGCGGTTCCGCGGCGACGAGCTTGCCGCCGATGGAGTCGGCCAGGTGGTCGAACGACACGGCAGCCATAGGCCGGGCGGTTTCGCCGAGCCAATTCGGTGCGAGGTAGAGCACGGCCTCGTCCCAGAGGTTTGCCTCGAGGAGGGTGCCGGCGAAGGTCGCGCCAGCTTCCACGAGCACTTCGTTGCAGCCCATTTCGGCCAGGGTTTGAAGCAGTTGGCCTGGCTCCACGTGGCTCGCTTCCTGACGCAGCATTTGTGCATGCGGATGGTCCGGGGCGTCGCGTCCGGTGGCGAGATACACGGGCGAGTCCGTGGTGAAGAGGCGTGCCTCAGGCGGCGTGGTGCCGTGCGTGTCGGCCACCACGCGCAAGGGCTGACGGATGATGCCATCCACCGCGAACTGCTCTCCGCGCACGGTAAGCGCGGGATCGTCCAACGCCACCGTGCCACGTCCCGTGACGATGGCGCAGCTTTGGGCGCGGTAGCGCTGCACGTCGGCGCGCGCGTTGGGCCCGGTGATCCACTGGCTTTGACCGCTTGCCATCGCGGTGCGCCCGTCGATGGAGGCGCCGATCTTGATCCGCACGAACGGCAGGCCCGTAGTGATGCGACGCACGAAGCCGCGATTGAGGCGGATCGCTTCTGCCAGTTCCACGGTTTCTACCGCGATGCCGGCGGCGCGCAATGTCGCATAGCCCTCGCCGGCCACGCGAGGGTCCGGGTCCGTCATCGCGCCCACCACGCGCTTGATGCCGGCGTCGATCAACGCGGCTGTGCAGGGCGGCTGGCGTCCCGTGTGGCAGCAGGGCTCGAGGGAGACGTAGGCGGTTGCGCCGGCGGGGTTCTGCCCACCGCCGCGAGCATCGGCGAGGGCCGCGGCTTCGGCGTGAAGCTCGCCACGGCGTCGGTGCCAGCCGCGACCGAGCACGTCGCCGTTCTTGACGAGAAGGCAGCCCACGCGAGGATTCTCGGTGACGCTGTAAAGCCCCTGCTCGGCGAGTTCCACGCAGCGGCGCAGGAACAGGAGGTCGGAGCCTTCGATCATTCCACCCGCTCGGTGGTGAGTCTCCTGATTTCCTCTTGGAATTCGCTCAGGTCCTGGAAGTCGCGATAGACCGAGGCGAAGCGCACATAGGCCACCTCGTCGAGCTCCTTGAGCCCGGCCATCACCTGCTCACCGACGGTGCGGGAGGGCAGGTCGCGTTCGCCTGTGGCGCGCAGGTCGTGTTTGATGCGGCTGACGAGGGTCTCGACGTCTTCGCTGGCCACAGGCCGCTTCTCCAGCGCCCGCATGATGCCGGCGCGCAGCTTTTCCTCGTTGAACGGCTCTCTTGCGCCGCTCGACTTGATGATGCGCGGCATCACCAGTTCCGCCATCTCGAAGGTGGTGTAGCGCTCGCCGCAGGACTGGCACTCACGCCGCCGCCGCACCTGCTCGCCATCCGCGACCAGCCGGGAATCGATCACCTTGGTGTCAATGTGGCGGCAGAACGGACAGAGCATGCGAGCGCCGGAGTGTGGGGCGAATTGCGGGATTGTAGCCCACGGCTCGGGACAGACCCGAGCGCTCAACACGCTCGCAGCTACGGCCAGGGAGGGCAGAATGCCTCCCCTCCGAGGGCTGGATTGGGAATCGCCATGCCGCAGTTCGTTTACACCATGCAAGGGGTGGGCAAGATCGTGCCTCCCGGCCGCGAGATTCTGTCTGGCATCTCGCTGTCGTTCTTTCCCGGCGCGAAGATTGGCGTGTTGGGGCTGAACGGGGCCGGCAAATCCACCCTGCTCGCCATCATGGCGGGGCTCGACTCGGAACACGAAGGCGAGGCGCGCGCGCAGAAGGGCATTCGGGTGGGGTTTCTACCGCAGGAGCCGCGCTTGGACGAGTCCCTGGATGTGCGCGGCAATGTCGCAAGGGCCCTCGCCAGCGTCACGGAGCTCTTGGCGGAGTACGACGCCATTGCCGAGAAGTTCGCCGAGCCACTGGACGATGACGAGATGAACCGCCTGATCGAACGGCAGGGGGAGCTCACCGACCGCATCGAGGCGGTGGACGGCTGGAACACGGGCCATGCCATGGAGATTGCCGCCGACGCCCTGCGCCTGCCGCCGTGGGACGCAGACGTGGCCACGCTCTCCGGCGGCGAACGGCGCCGCGTGGCGCTGTGCGAGCTGCTGCTCGGCAAGCCCGACATGCTGCTCTTGGACGAACCCACCAACCACCTCGACGCCGACAGCGTGGCGTGGCTCGAACGCTTCCTCGGCGAGTATCCGGGCACGGTGGTGGCGGTCACTCACGACCGCTACTTCCTCGACAACGTGGCCGGCTGGATTCTGGAACTCGATCGCGGCCGAGGCATCCCCTTCGAGGGCAACTACACCGCCTGGCTCACGGCGCGGGATGCGCGGCTGGCGGTGGAACGGCAGACCGAGCGCGCTCGCCAGCGGGCGGTGCGGGCGGAACTCGAATGGGTGCGGTCGAGCCCGCGCGGACGCCAAGCGCGAGGCCGGGCGCGGCTGGCACGGTTCGAGGAGTTGAACTCGAAGGAAGTCCAGGAGCGGGGCGAAACGGCGGAAATCTACATCCCGCCTGGGCCGCGTCTGGGCGACAAGGTGATCGAAGTGCAGGGCGTCGCCAAGGCATATGGCGATCGGGTGCTTATGGAGGGTGTGAGCTTTGCCATTCCCGCCGGTGCCATCGTCGGCGTGGTGGGCGGCAACGGCGCCGGCAAGAGCACGCTGTTGCGCATTCTCGATGGCCGGGAAGCGCCGGATTCGGGCACGGTGGAACTTGGCGATACGGTGAAGACCGCGTCCGTCGATCAATCCCGCGATGTGCTCGACGACGCCAAGACGGTTTGGCAGGAAATCTCGGACGGTCAGGACATCCTGCGCGTTGGCAGCTACGAGTTTCCGTCCCGCGCCTACGTCGGCCGGTTCAACTTTCGCGGCCCCGACCAGCAGAAGTTCGTCGGCCAGCTTTCGGGCGGCGAACGCAACCGCGTGCATCTCGCGCGGGTGTTGCGGCAAGGGGCAAACGTGCTGCTGCTCGACGAGCCCACCAACGACCTTGACGTGGAGACCATGCGCGCACTCGAGGAGGCACTGCTCACGTTCCCCGGCAGCGTGGTGGTCATCTCCCACGACCGCTGGTTCCTGGACCGCGTCGCCACGCACATCCTTGCCTTCGAGGGCGACAGTCATGTGGAGTTCGTCGCCGGCAACTTCACGGACTACGCGGAGGATCGCAAGCGCAGGGGCCTCGACGCGGAGCCGACCCGCGTGCGCTACAAGCCGCCGGCCAGGTAGGTCAGCAGTTCGCGCGAGCGCGCAAGGAGTTGCGTGGAACGCAGTTGTAGGGACGGGCTTATCCCGTCGGGCGTCTGTCGGCGCGTTCAAGACGGGCGGGGACAAGCCCCGCCCCTACGGCGTCCCGCTCCGAGTCCATCGGTGTGTTCAACGCGGGCGGGGACAAGCCCCGCCCCTACGGGGGCACTTGCGCGCCCTGGCCGGGGGCGTCGGCGGTTGGGCTCCTGGCGGCTAGCGCGCGCTCTCTACGGCTCCATGGACTGTTACGATTCGCGCCATGGCCTACGACAGCAGCAACATTTTCGCCCGGATCTTGCGTGGCGAGCTGCCGGCGCATGTGGTGCTCGACGAGGAGCACTGCCTCGCCTTCATGGATGTGATGCCGCAAAGCCCCGGCCACACCCTCATCATTCCGCGCACGCCAGCGGAGAACGTGTTCGACCTGTCAGACGACGAACTCTCCGCCCTCATCGTCACGACCCGCCGGGTGGCAGTGGCTGTGAAGGCGGCCTTCAGCCCCGGCGGCATCATGCTGCTGCAACTCAACGGCGCCGACGCCGGCCAGAGCGTCTTCCACATCCACTTCCACGTCGTCCCCCGCTACGACGGCGAAGGGCTGAAGTTCCACGCCCGCGAGATGGCAGACCCGGAAGTGCTCGCAGGCCACGCGGAGCAGATTCGGGCACAACTGAACTGAAGCCAGGAGCTTTTGCGCCGTAGAAATCGCGCGGACGTGCCCAGAATGCGACGGACCTCAGCAGTTTGCACGCCAGCGAAAACTGCCAGAGCGCCGCGTAGCGGCGCTAGTGCAGCGCCTTTAGGTGCGTCTCCACCGAGGCGGCGAGTGCGGGCAGGTCGTAGCCGCCTTCCAAGGCAGACACCACCCGGCCTTGGGCGCTTTGCTCGGCTGCGTCGACGATGAAGCGCGTCACCCAGTCGAAGTCGTCTTCGCTGAGGCGCAGATCGCCGAGGGGGTCCGCCTCGTGGGCGTCGAAGCCGGCGGACACCAGAATCAGGTCTGGCCGATGCGCGCTGAGGGCCGGTGTCCAATCCCTTTCCACTGCACGCCGAAAGTCGCTGCCGGTGCTGCCGGGCGGCAGCGGCGAATGCACGAGATGGGGCCGGAATACGTCGTGGCCGCGGCCGGGATAGTGGGGGAACTGAAAGGTCGAACAGACGAGAACCTCGGGGCGGTCGCGAAAGACGTCCACGGTGCCGTTGCCGTGGTGGACATCGAAGTCGAGGATCGCGAGGCGCTCCACATCCGGGCGAGCCAGCGCCAGATCGGCGGCGATGGCGACGGTGTTGAAGAGGCAAAAGCCCATCGCCGCCGCCTCTTCCGCATGGTGCCCCGGCGGGCGAATGGCGCAGAACGCCCGGCGTCGGGCCGA
>JAPPDJ010000019.1 GCA_028824555.1 Gammaproteobacteria bacterium
GCCAACTGGATGGCGGCTGCTGGCCACGAGGGCCAGGACCAGGCGCTGCGCGAGGCCGTCACCGCGATTGGTGAGGAGGTCTGCCCTGCACTTGGCATCGCGGTGCCGGTGGGCAAGGACAGCCTGTCGATGCAGAGCCGCTGGCAGTCCGAGGACGGCGCGGACCAGCGCGTCGTCTCGCCGGTGACGCTTAACGTGACCGCGTTCGCACCCGTGACGGATGCGCGACGTACATTGACGCCCTTCCTGCCGGAAGAGGTCCGAGAGCTGTTCCTGGTGGCACCGGGACGGCAGCGCCGGCTCGGCGCCAGTGCGCTGGAGCAGTGCTTTCCCGAGTGCGTCGAGGGCAACGGTGCCGCGCCGCCTGACGTGGACGACGCTGGCCAGCTCAAGCAAATGCTGGAGACGTTGCACGGGATTTGTGCCGATCGTCTGGTGGCAGCGTGGCACGACCGCTCCGACGGTGGCCTCTTCGTGGCACTACTTGAGATGGCTTTCGCGACGCGCTGCGGGCTGGACATCCACCTCGACACCGACGATGCCCTGGCAGAGCTTTTTGCCGAGGAAGTGGGCGTGGTGCTTGGCCTCCGCGATGACGTTGCGCCCGGCGTCCAGAAGCGGCTACGGGAGGCAGGAGTTGCGTGCGAGCTGGTGGGGCGACGACGTGACGACGAGCGCATCTGCATCTATCGCGGCGACGAGTTGACATTCGCCTCGACACGCTGCGAGTTGGAGCGCCGCTGGGCATCCGTCAGCCACCAGATGCAACGCATTCGCGACGATGCGACCTGTGCAGATGAGGAACTCGCCGCCATCGACTCGGACGTTGCCACCCTCCGGTTTCGCGCCTCGTTCGATCCGCAACAGGACATCGCGGCGCCATACGTTGCAAGCGGCGTTCGCCCCCGGGCGTTGATCCTGCGCGAGCAGGGCGTGAACGGCCAGATCGAGATGGCCGCAGCATTCCACCGGGCCGGGTTCGAAGCGGTGGACGTGCACATGAGCGACGTGTTCGCGGACCCCGAGGTGCTCAAGGGCGGTCAAGTGCTGGCGGTGTGCGGTGGCTTCTCGTACGGCGACGTGCTCGGCGCCGGCGGCGGCTGGGCCAAGTCGATCCTGTTCCACGCCGAGGTGCGCGACGCATTTGCCGCCTTCTTCGCCGGCGACACCCTGAGCCTCGGCGTCTGCAACGGCTGCCAGATGATGGCGCAGCTCAAGTCGCTCATTCCTGGCGCCGGGCATTGGCCGGCGTTCGTCGCCAACCGCTCCGAGCGCTTTGAGGCGCGAACGGTCAACGTGCGCGTAAACGACGTGGACTCGCCGTGGCTCTCCGGCATGGCCGGATCCTTGCTCCCCGTGCCCCTCGCGCACGGCGAGGGGCGCACCGAATTCGCGACGCAGAAAGACGCGAACGCGATTTTCTCGGAGGGCCTGGCAGCGCTGCAGTTCGTGGACGGCACTGGCGCAGACGCCACAACCTACCCCGCCAACCCCAACGGCTCGGATGCCGGCCTTACGGGCGTCATCTCGCAAACCGGCAAGGCATTCATCCTCATGCCCCACCCAGAACGCGCCTTCCGCGCAGTGCAGAACTCTTGGCGGCACGAGTCGTGGGGCGAAGACGGCCCCTGGCTCCGCCTGTTCCGCAACGCCCGCGTGGCGTTGGGCTGACCGAGGCCCTGCCTACCTTGGACACGGAGCAAACCGGCCTCCGTGGAGGTTGCCTTGCGGCGCTGGCGCACCTTTCGTGCGTTACGGCGCGCGTACTCCCGATTGGGCAGGACGACTGATGACGATGTCCTCCATGCGCACTGGGAAGTGCCCCGTAGTTCGGTCCTCGAAATAGTGGCGCAGGGTTTGGGTGATTACCGGGAACGCGAGTTCGTCCCAAGGTACTTGTTCCTGCTCGAACAGTCGCGCCTCGAGGGTCTCCTCGCCGGCGGCGAAGCTGCCGAGCAATCGGGCGCGGAAGAAGAAATAGATTTGCGAAATGTGGGGCAGGTTGAAGACGGTGTAGAGGCCGTTGATCTCGACCTTGGCGTTGGCTTCCTCGAGCGTTTCGCGCATCGCGCCGGCGGATGTGGTCTCGCCCATCTCCAGAAAGCCCGCCGGCAAGGTCCAACGGCCCTTGCGGGGTTCGATGGCGCGGCGGCACAGGAGCACGGCACCGTTGGCCACCGGCAGCGTGCCCGTGACGATCTTCGGGTTGATGTAGTGCACCATGTCGCAGGCGTCGCACACGAACCGTTCGCGGTTGTCGCCCGGCGGCACGCGCAGCCGAACGCTGCCGCCGCAGGCGCTGCAATAGTTCATCCGGCTGCGTTCATTCGATCGTTGCGCGGGTGGCAAGGACCGGTGAAGCATATACGCCTTGGCGAGGCAGGAGCCTGCGCCGCAGGCGCGCTAGGCGGCCATGCCGGCTTGCGGCGCGTTTGCGGTGCGTTTACGGTGCGCGCTTCACGGCACATCGGGATGCGGAGGGGACGTCAGGCGATGCGGATGAGGCGGAGAAGGCCATGATCCACGCTCTCGAAGGCCGCCGGGTTCGGGCCGCGAGCCCGCACTTCATTGCCCCGACGGCAGTTGTCATTGGCGATGTGACCATTGGTCCCGAGTCGTCGGTCTGGTGGGGTGCCGTGCTGCGCGGCGACTACGACCGCATCACCATCGGCGCGCGCTCCAACGTGCAGGACAACGCCGTCATCCATATGGACGAAGGGTTCCCGGTGACCATCGGCGACAGCGTCACCATCGGCCACAAGGCGGTGCTGCACGGCTGCACCATCGGCAACAACAGCCTGGTCGGGATCAACTCGGTGGTGATGAACGACGTCACGATCGGTCGAGACTGCCTGATCGGCTCGAACGCACTCCTTACGGAGGGGAAGACCATCCCGGACCGCTCCCTGGTGATCGGCTCGCCGGGCAAGGTGGTGCGCGAACTGTCGGACGAACAGGTGGCGGAAATCACCGACTTCGCCGACCGCTATGTGCGCAATTTTCGCCGCTACCTCGTAAGCCTCGAGGCGCAGGCAAGCGCCGACCCTGCCTGACGGGGCGAGATCGAATGACTCGAGTCGGCACGCCCCTCGCGCCCTCGGCCACCCGAGTGATGCTGCTTGGCGCCGGAGAGCTCGGCAAGGAGGTGGCCATCGAGTTGCAGCGCCTTGGTGTCGAGGTGGTGGCGGTAGATCGCTACGCCAACGCCCCGGCGATGCAGGTTTCGCACCGCAGCCATGTGGTGGACATGCGGGATCCCGACGAACTGCGTCGCGTCATCGAGCGCGAGAGCCCGCACCTCGTGGTGCCCGAGATCGAGGCCATCGCCACGCCCACTTTGGTGGAAATGGAGCGCGAAGGGCTGCATGTCATCCCAACGGCGCGAGCCGCCCGGCTGACGATGGACCGCGAGGGCATCCGGCGGCTTGCCGCCGAGACGCTTGGCGTCTCCACCTCGCCTTATCTCTTTGCCGAAACGGAGGAGGAGTACCGCGCTGCAGTGCGCGAGATCGGTACGCCGTGCGTGGTCAAGCCCGTGATGAGTTCGTCGGGCAAGGGCCAGTCCCTCGTGCGCTCGCCGGCGGATGCCGAATCCGCGTGGCAAGCGGCGCGGGCTGGTGCGAGGGGCGGTGGCGAGAAAGTCATCGTCGAGGGCTTCGTCGCCTTCGACTACGAGATCACGCTGCTCACTGTGCGCCACGTCGGGGGCACGTCCTTCTGTGAACCCATCGGCCACCGTCAGGAGGGAGGCGACTACCGCGAGTCGTGGCAGCCGCAACCCATGTCGGCGGCGGCACGGGCGGAGTGTGAACGCATCGCTGAACTCGTGACCGGAGATTTGGGTGGCTACGGCCTCTTCGGCATGGAGTTTTTCATCCGTGGCGACGAGGTTTGGTTCAGCGAGGTGAGCCCGCGCCCGCACGACACCGGCATGGTCACGCTGGTGGGGCAGCAACTGTCCGAGTTTGCCTTGCACGCTCGGGCGATTCTTGGCTTGCCGATCCCCGTCATCCGCCAACACGGCCCGTCGGCCTCGGCGGTGATCCTTGCCCGCGGGAATTCCGCAAACGTCACCTACGGCAACCTCGATCAAGCGCTGGCCGAAGCCGACACGGAACTGCGCTTGTTCGGCAAACCGGATGTAGATGGCGAACGCCGCATGGGTGTGGCCCTGGCGCGCGCCGACTCCATCGAGGCGGCGCGCTCGCGGGCCCGTACCGTTGCTGAAGCCGTGCGTGTGCGCCTGCTCTGAACCGCGTGTCCTTCTATGCGCTAGTTGGGCGCGCGAGCATCTTGACAACGGCGTCCGTCGGTACGCTAATGTCCCAACCCGCAAATGTCCCAGTTGGAGAAGCGATCGGAGCAATCCCAATGTCCGATACAGACGATAGGCTTGAGAGACTCGAACGGGTCGAACGAAGAACAGGCGAGAGACTCGAAAGGCTGGAGCAACGGGTAGCGGGCATTGAGACGGCCATCGGTTACTTGGCTACCAAAGCCGACATTGAGGGAGTCAAGACCCTAATCGCCGAGCGCGAGGCAACCATGCTTCGCTGGCTGATAGGCATGGTGGCGGCTAGTGCCCTCGCAGTGGCCATCGCTCTTGTGCGCACGTTCATGGGCTGACAAAGGCGATGCCTGCTTGCACCCCGTCCGGTGTTCTGTATAGTCGCCGCCTGACATTGGCCAATCGCGCGCGAACACCACTCACCATGAACCCTCGCGGTCCACAAACGCGTCCAACGCTCCTGCTGCTGCTCCTGCCGGCGTAGCCGGCAACATTCATTTGACAGGGCCGCAATAGCCCATCCGCCCCAAAGACCTTCAAGCCCCCAGGTCTCGCGAAGTTGGTGTGTGTCCAATGACTGTGAATCCGCAAGCGTTCCCGTCTGGCAGCCGCAAGGGTGCCATGCCGTTCGAGAAATACCGCGCCTTCGAGCCGGTCGCCTTGGCTGATCGAACGTGGCCCGAGCGCGTGCTTGACGCGCCGCCGCGCTGGTGCAGCGTCGATCTGCGCGACGGCAACCAGGCCCTCATCGATCCGATGAACGTGGACGAGAAGCTCGGCATGTTCGAGCTGCTGCTCGACATCGGCTTCGTCGAGATCGAGGCCGGGTTCCCCGCTGCGTCGCAGCCAGACTTCGATTTCATCCGCAAGATCATCGACGAGGGGCTGTTGCCGGACAACGTTGCGCTGCAGGTGCTTTGCCAAGCGAGGCCGGAACTCATCGCCCGCACCGTGGAGGCTCTTGAAGGCGCGCCCAAGGCGATCTTCCACCTCTACAACTCCACCTCCACCCTGCAGCGACGCGTCGTGTTCGACTTGGACCGCGCCGGCATCGTGGACCTTGCCGTGCGCGGCACTCGGGTGGTGCGCGAGGGCGTAGCCGCGCTCAAGGACACGGAAGTCACGTTCGAGTACTCGCCAGAGAGCTTCACCGGCACCGAGCTCGACTTCGCCGTGGACATTTGCGACGCCGTGGCGAACGAGTGGGGCGCCACGGCCGAGTCGCCCATCATCGTCAACCTGCCTTCCACGGTGGAGATGGCGACGCCCAACATCTATGCGGACCAGATCGAGTGGTTCTGCCGCAACTTTCCGGAGCGGGAGCGCATCGTCGTGAGCCTCCACACCCACAACGACCGGGGTACCGGCGTCGCGGCCACCGAACTCGCGTTGATGGCCGGCGCCGAACGGGTCGAAGGCACGCTGTTCGGCAACGGTGAGCGCACCGGCAACTGCGACATCGTCACGGTGGCGATGAACCTGTTTTCCCAGGGTGTGGACCCGGAACTCGACCTACGCGACATGCCGCGCATCCGGCGCACGGTGGAGGCCATCAACAAGCTGCCGGTGCATGAGCGTCACCCCTATGCGGGAGATTTGGTGTTTACTGCCTTCTCCGGTTCGCATCAGGACGCCATCCGCAAGGGCATGGCGCGCCTCGACGAGTCGCGCTGGGAGGTGCCCTATCTCCCCATCGATCCGGCCGATGTGGGCTCGTCCTACAAGGAAACCGTGCGGGTCAACAGCCAGTCGGGCAAGGGCGGCGTGGGATTTGTGCTGGAGGAGCACTACTCCATCGCCTTGCCCCGCGAAATGCTGGTGGAGTTCTCCAAGGTGGTGCAGGCGCTGACCGAACAGCTCGATCGCGAGATCCGGGCCGAGGAGATTTTCGATGCGCTCTTGGCGGAGTACGTCGTCAGCGACGGCCCCTATCGCCTGATCGACTACGACCTCGCCCGCGCCGAAGACGACGCCCAGCGCTGCACGGCTCGATTGGAGGTGCCGGATGGCGAAGTGGCCATCTCCGGCGTCGGTTCCGGCCCCATCGAGGCGTTCGTGAACGGCATGGTGACGACGCTGAACGAGCCGCTCAACATCATTGACTACTCCGAACGGTCGATGGCCACGGGCAAGGATGCGAGCGCCATTTGCATCGTCACCGTCGCTGGTGACGACGACTCCGTCTCGTTCGGCATTGGCGTCAGCCAGAACACGATCACGGCATCCTTTGGCGCGATCGTCTCGGCGGTGAACCGCCGCTGGCGCGGATCGAGAGGGAGCTAGGAGGCAAGCGCCGTAGAGGGCAGTTTGTAGGCGACGGGCTTGTCCCGGCGCGCCCTGACGGGCGCGTTGGCAGTTCGCTGGCGCGAACTGCTGTGCTTCGACGAATGCCTCGTAGGGGACGGGCTTGTCCGTGTCGAGTCTGTCGATGCGTTCAAGACGGGCGGGGACAAGCCCCCCCGCCCCTACGGGCACGTGTCGAATCCATCGGTGCGTTCAATGCGGGGCTTTTGCTCACCTCGCGAGGAATTCGACCACGAACTTGCCGCCGAAGTAGGCGAGGGCGAGCACGGCGAACGCCACCAGCGCCAGCAGCGTCGTGGTGCGGCCGCGCCAGCCGAACAGGAAGTGGCCACCAAGTAGAACAACGTATAGCAGCCATGACGCCGTGGCGAGGGTGGTGTGCTGCACGAGATGGGGTGCAAGCACATCGTCGAGGAAGGCGAGGCCCGTGAGGATGGCGCCCGTGAGGAGCGCAAGCCCAGTCCACAGCAGCACGAACAGCATCGATTCCATCGTTTGCAACGGTGGCAGCCCTGTGGCGGCGCCGATGGCTTCGTGGTGCCGCAGGCGCCGGTCCAGCACGAGGTACAGCAAAGACTGGAACGCCGCGAGCGCCAGCACCGAATACGCCGCCACAGCCACCACTGCGTGGGCGACGAGGCCGACGTCCACCTGCGCCCTGCGCCCGGTCGTGCCGGCGAACAGGAGCGAGCCGACAATCGCCAAGGCGGCGATGGGCAGCATCAACAGATAGAGGTTGTGCAGTGGCTGCGCCAGCGACACCAGCAGCAGAGCCGCCACGAGCACCACGGCCACCAACGAGCCGACCACGAAGAGTGAGAAGTCCACACCGTCGGGTGTCACCATCGCCAGCCACGCGCTGACGGCGTGCAGCACTGTGGCGGCGCCGGCGATGATCTGCGTGGTCTTGCCGGCCATCCAGTTTTTGGCGCGAATATGACGCGCCGCAAGGAGGGTCCCTGCAAGGTAAAGGACAATCGCCGGAATGGCCGGCCACGCGGCGCTCATCGGAGTCAGGCGTCAGCGAACGAGATTGCGAGGCTTTGAGTTTCGCACAAGGTCGCAGCCGTGGCGACCGCTGGGCCTCCGAGCTAGCACCGGCTCTCTGCACCCTGCCGGCCCCCCTTCCGAGAAACGGCGAGGAACGCCGTTTCTCGACTCCCCCGCAAGGGGGGAGTGAC
>JAPPDJ010000139.1 GCA_028824555.1 Gammaproteobacteria bacterium
AGTACTGCACAGCCACAGCGAGTGGATCGTCGTCCGCAGTAGGGCATTCATGAATAATCCGGGCTCGGGCAGAGCGCTAGCCAATCAACCCCACCACCACCCCGGTCAGGCAAGCCACGAGCGTTCCGGAAACGATCGAGCGTGGCGCCAGCGCCAGCATTTCGCCGCGCCGATCGGGCACCAAGGCGCCGATGCCGCCGATCAGGATGCCGACGCTGCCGAAGTTGGCGAATCCGCACAGGGCATAGGTAAGGATCAGGCGGGACTCTGGCGCCAGGGTTCCGGCAATGGCGGCGAAGTCGAAATAGGCGAAGAGCTCGTTCAGGATCACCTTGGTGCCGAGCAGTGCGCCAGCCTCAGGCGCGTCCTGCCAGGGAATCCCCATGCTCCACGCCAGCGGCGCGAGCACCCAGCCGAGGATGCGCTGTGCCGTCAGCGGCTCGCCAAGCACTTCGAACTGGCCGAGCACATGGTTGACGAGCGCCACCAAGGCCACCAGCACGATGACGGTCGAGGCGACATAGGCGACGAGCCGCAGCCCGTCCATGGTGCCGCGCGAGATCGCGTCCATCATGTTGTCGTACTTGAGCGAGTCGGCGATGTCTCCGGCTGTGGCCTCCTGGGTTTCGGGAATCATGATGCGAGCGATCACCACCGCCCCGACAACGCTCATGATCGAAGCGACGAAGATGTGCCCCAGGGCGCCATCGAGCACGGGCCCGAGAATGGTCGCGTACACCACCATGATGGAGCCGGCAACGGTGGACATGCCGCAGGTCATCACCACGAAGAACTCCGAGCGCGACAGGTGGTTGAGATAGGCGCGAATCGCCAGCGGCGCCTCCACCATGCCGAGGAATACGCTCGACGCCGCAGCCACGCCCACAGCACCGCCCACCCGCAAGGCGCGGCGCAGGGCCCAGGCAAAGCCACGAATCACGAGCGGCAACACGCGCCAGTACCAGAGGATTGCTACCACAACGCTGAACACCAGGATCTGCGGCAACACCCGAAAGGCGAAGATCACCGGCATGGACCGTTCCGGGTAAAACGGATGCGTGTCGCTGCCGAGATAGCCGAACACGAGCTCGGTCCCGGCCATCGTGGCACGGTCGAGTGCCACGACCAGCGCATTCAAGAGCAGAATCGAGTCGGAGATGAGCGGCACCTTCAGGAGCACGAAGCCCACGGCAAACAGCAGCGCCGAACCCACTGCCACCTCCAGCACGCGCACTTCCCGCCGCCGCTCGGAGAAGAGCCACGCCAGCCCAAGAATGACCACCAGACCCACAAGCCCCTGCACCGTCCCCCCAGACGGGCACCAGGCCCGCGACACGGAAACACCGCAATGTACAGGCTGCGCCCCGATGCGTCATCAACGCGCCCAATGCCGCCCGGCGCTTCGCATTCGGCGTGCGCCGACTCGCTGTCGGCCGAGCCACCCACTCCTTGAACGTTGGCCTGCTACCATCGCCGCATGGCACGCATATTGGTGACCGGCACACTCGCCATCGACTACGCCGCCAAGTACCCGCGCACCTTCGCCGGCTTGCCCCGCCATGACGGCATCAATCTCTCGATTCACTTGAGCCAGATTCGGCGCGACTTTGGCGGCTGCGCCATGAACATCGCCTACAGCCTTGCCCTGCTGGGCCAGCAGCCGTCGCCGTTCGCTTTCGTAGGGGCCGACTACGAGCCGGATTTCGCCGGCCACCTGCGGACACTGGGAATGGACACGAGCGGCATCACGATGCTGGAGGAAGCCCACTCGTCGCACGCATTCGTCATCACCGACGCAAACCAGAACCAGTTCACAGGCTTCTACCCCGGCCCGGCACGGAGCCACGACTTCCTGCCTCGACTGCACGAGTTTGCCGAGCGCGGCTTTGACTACGCCGTGCTGGCCCCGGACGTGCCCGAGAACATGGTCGATGCGGCCCGGGTGATGGTCGAGCTCGGCATCCCCTTCCTCTGTGACCCGGGGCAGGGCCTCACCGACTTCCAGCCGAGCGACAGCCAACGGCTGACCGAGCTGTCCTCGAGCGTCATCCTGAACGAATACGAGCACCGCACGCTGCAAGGCCACGTGGGCGGAGCGCTCGCCAAGCTCGATTGTCTGATCGTCACGTTGGGGAGTGCGGGCGCCCTATGGTTCGAGCGCGGGCATGAGGCCGGACGGGTGCCGGTGGTGAACGTCGACGACGTTACGGACCCCACGGGCTGCGGCGATGCCTTCCGCGCTGGATTCGTGGATGCCCGCCTGCGCGGTGCCGAGATGCAGGGTGCAATGCGCGCCGGCGCCTTGACCGCGGCCATCAGCCTGACGGCGCCTGGGCCGCAACGGCATACTTTCGGCGATTACGCGGCACGCTACGCGGGCGCCTGGGGGGAACGTCCGGCGTGGCTGCCGCGGTGAGCGATTGCGGCCGCGTCATTCTCTTGAACGGTACGTCCAGCGCCGGCAAGACGACGGTGGCACGGATGATCCAGCAACTGCGCCCGGAACCCATCCAGCACATCGCGCTTGACCAGTTCCGTGACGGCTTGCCGGACCGGTTCCGCGGCCTGAACTCCCCTGACGGAACGCCAGGAGCTCGCGGCCTAAACGTAGTGCCGATACAGGCGCCGGGAGGACCCGGCGGGCCCGAGTTGTCCGGCACGGCGATCCGCTTCGGCGACGTGGGCCTCAGAATGCTCACCGGGATGCGTCAAGCCATCGCCGCGTTCGCCAGGGCTGGCAACGATGTGGTCGTGGACGACATGCGACTCGACCCCAACTACCTCAGCGACTATCTAACGGCCCTGGCCGGCATCGACGTGATCTTCGCCGCCATCCACTGCGATTCTGCCACCCTCAACCAACGCGAAACCGAACGCCCAGGCCGCTTCCCCGGCACCGCCGTCCTGCACGCGCATAGCGTCCATGCAGGATGCATCTACGACGTAGAAGTGAACACTGGCACCACCTCCCCCCGCCAATGCGCCGAAGCCATCCTCGCCGCCGAACGAACTCCTCCCGAGCCCGGCGCGTTCGAGACGCTTGGGGCACACAAGTCCTAATGCGCCATTTGGCCATCGACCTAGAAGTCAGCAAGCGAACCGAGCGGATCGTTGCCTTCGCCGCGGTCGATTCCAAAGGCGCATCTGTTGTACGCACGAGGCTCGAGCGCGGAGAGCTCTACGGTGCCTTGCAAGAACTCGACCGCTTCGCTGCAGCAGCCGAGGTCATCTTGGGGCACAACCTGATTCACTTCGACTTGCCGCATCTGCGGGCCGCGGCACCCGATCTTCGGCTGCTGCGTCGTCCGGCTCTGGACACGCTCATGCTAAGTCCGCTCGCGTTTCCGAAAAACCCCTACCACCGCCTGATCAAGCATGACCGGGATGGCGACCTGATCCGTGAACGGCGAAGTGATCCTGAGTACGACGCCCGGCTCTCGCTAGATCTATTCGAGGACGAACGCGCCGCACTAGGCAGAGCCGAACCAGATCGATTGCTCGCCTGGCATTGGTTGACTTCTGGAGAGCGCGACTGTGCGGCATTTGATGGGCTGTTCAGGGAACTGCGAGGGTCGGCGCGGCCCACGGGCGAGGAAGCGAAGCAGGCCATCGATCGATTGCTGGCCGGGAAGGCCTGCACCACTCGAGGCAGCGCCATCGTCTCCCGCGCCCGGGGCTGGCCTTTCGCCTATGTGCTGGCATGGCTTTCCGTGGCAGGCGCAAACTCCGTGATGCCACCTTGGGTGCGACACCAGTTCCCTAAAGCCGGCGAGTTGTTGGCCGAACTGCGCGACCGCGCCTGCAACGCAAACGATTGCGGCTGGTGTCGGGAAATGCATGATGCCCGCCATGAACTGCGTCGCTGGTTTGGCTTCAAGGACTTCCGCGACGAACCCGCTATGCCTGACGGCAGTGGGTCGATGCAGCGAGCCATCGTCGAGCGGGCGATGGCCGGCGGTCATGTGTTGGGCCTTCTGCCCACCGGCGGCGGCAAGTCCTTGTGCTACCAAGTGCCAGCCCTGTCGCGGTACCACAAAACCGGAGCACTCACCGTCGTCATATCGCCCTTAGTCGCCCTCATGGCGGACCAAGTCGCCGGATTGCAGAACATGGGCATCGGCTCCGTGGTCACGGTCAACGGCATGTTGTCCATGCCGGAACGGTCGGACGCCCTCGACCGCATCCGGCTTGGCGACGCGGCAATCGTCCTGACTTCGCCCGAGCAACTCCGCAACCCAGGGGTTGTGCGAGCAATCCAGCAACGCGAAATCGGCTCCTGGGTTCTCGACGAAGCACACTGCCTGTCGAGTTGGGGGCACGACTTCCGCCCTGACTACCGTTACGTGGGCCGATTCATCCGAGAGCACTCGGGCGAGCGACCCGCGCCCATCATCTGCCTAACCGCGACCGCGAAGCCGGCGGTTCGGGAAGACATCGTGCGCCACTTCCGCGAAGAGGTAGGCATTGAACTCGAGGTATTCGACGGCGGAGCGCGGCGGGACAACCTGACCTTCGAGGTTGTTCCGACAAGCCCGGCGGAGAAGTTCGCCCACATCGACGACCTGCTTCACCACCACTTGCCGGCAGATACCGACGGCGGCGCCATCGTTTATTGCTCGACGCGGAGGCGGTGCGAGGAAGTCGCCGACTACCTCGTCGCCAAGCATCGGTCGGCGGCGTACTTCCACGCGGGTCTTCAGCCAGAACGCAAGAAGCAAGTACAGGAAGATTTCATCGAGGGGCGGCTCGCCGTAATCGTCGCCACCAATGCCTTTGGCATGGGCGTGGACAAGCCCGATGTGCGGCTGGTGGTTCACGCCGACATTCCGGGTTCGCTGGAGAACTACCTTCAAGAAGCGGGCCGCGCGGGCCGTGACGCCAAGGCCGCCAGTTGCGTGCTGCTCTACACGGCAGATGACGTGGAGCGTCAGTTCGGGCTCGCCGCACGATCGCGGCTTACGCGGTCCGAGATCGACGGCATCTGCCGTGCATTGCGAAACCTGAAGCGAAAGAATGACCGCAGCCGTCGCGGCCAGAGCGAAGTGGTCGCAACGCCGGGGGAAATCCTGCTTGAAGACGATGAACACGCCTTCGCGCGCGACTCCCACACCGATGACACGCGCATCAAGACGGCAATCGCCTGGCTCGAAGACGCCCGCCTCGTGCAGCGCGACGAGAACCGCGCGGAAGTATTCGCGTCTTCGCTGCTCGTCAGCACACTTGACGAAGCCAAGCAGCGCCTCACCAAGATCGACGAACGCCAGCGTCCGCCCTTGGTCAGGATTGTCGAAAGGCTCATCAACGCCCCCATCGACGAGGGCGTCTCAACGGACGAACTGATCTCCCTGTCGGGCTTGACTCGCAATGGCGTTCGCAACGCGCTCCACGATCTTGAGCAACTCGGCATTGCCAACAACGACACGACCCTAACCGCCTACATCCACGAGGGCATCGAAGGTTCGTCGCTCAGACGGCTCGAAGGCGCAATCGGACTCGAACAGGCGCTCGTCGGTCTCCTTCGGGAGTCGGCGCCCGACCTTGACGCCAAGGCAGCGGCTGCCACGTTGCACTTGCGGCCCGTCACCCAGGCGCTCAAGGACGACGGCCACGAAGGAGCGCTGCCGCTCAAGGTGTTGCGCCTGCTCCGCAGCATCAGCATGGACGGTCGCGGCGACGATGGACCAGGCAGCATCGACCTGCGTCAGCAAGACCGCGATCAGGTCAGCGTGAAGCTCAACCGCGACTGGCCTAACCTCCTTGAAACAGCGCGCCGGCGCCGCTCGGCAGCAGGGGTGCTGTTGCAGCACCTGCGGGAGCAGCTAAAGCCGGGCGTCCAAGCTGCGGACATCTTGGTCGAGACCACCTTGGGCAAGCTCCTCGCGTCCATCGAGTCAGACCTCGAGATCCGAAGCTGGGTAAAGGACACTCGCAAGCTCTTGGACCGCGCCCTACTCTGGCTGCACGAGCAAGAGATCATCCGCCTCAACAAGGGCCTTGCGGTGTTTCGCCCGGCCATGACCATTCGCGTCGAAAACACGCGACGACGCTTCGGTCGGACGGACTTCGCGCCGCTGGACCTGCACTACCGGGAACAGGTTCTGCAAATCCACGTCATGGAGGAGTTCGTCAATCGAGGGCTTGACGCGATCGCCGAGGCCCTACGACTGGCGATGGATTACTTCATCCTCGACCGGGACGAATTCCTTAAGCGCTGGCTGCCGGAGCGCAAGGACCTAGCGCGACAGACGACGCCCGAATCTTGGCGCACCATCGTCGAGAGTCTGAATAACCCGGCGCAACGGCGCATCGTCGCCGACGACCGCCAGCAGACCAACGTCCTCGTCCTCGCCGGGCCGGGCTCCGGCAAGACCCGTGTGCTGGTGCATCGGATTGCCTATCTGTTGCGAGTGCGCCGCGAGGATCCCCGCAGCATCCTCGCGCTCGCTTACAACCGCCACGCCGCCGTCGAGATTCGCCGTCGGCTGAACGAACTCGTTGGCGCGGACTCCCGCGGCGTCACGGTCTTGACCTGCCACGGCATGGCGCTGCGTCTGACCGGCACGCACCTCGCCACTCGACCGCCGCTCGCCGACAACGACTTCGCCGAACTCCTACAGGAGGCGACCGCTCTGTTGCGCGGCGAGGGATTGCCGCAAGAAGAGGCAGACGAGCAGCGCGAGCAGCTGCTTGCGGGCTTCCGCTGGATTCTTGTGGACGAGTATCAGGACGTGGACGAGGAGCAGTATCAACTGATTTCCGCCCTGGCCGGCCGCACACTGAGCGATGGCGAACGCAAGCTGACGCTGTTCGCCGTGGGCGACGACGACCAGAACATCTACTCCTATGCGGGCGCCTCGGTGAAGTACCTCCGACAGTTCGAGGAGGACTACAAAGCGCGCACCGTGTACCTCACCGACAACTACCGTTCGACCGCGCACATCATTGACGCCGCGAATGCATGGATCGCGGTGGCCCAGGAACGAATGAAGATAGACCATCCCATTGTGATCGACCGCTCGCGGCGCAGGGAGCCAAGGGGCGGGCAATGGGAATCGCGCGACACAGTGTGTCGCGGCCGGGTGCAGGTGCTGCGGGTGCGCGGCGACAACCGTTCCCAGGCAATGGCGGCCTTGGCGGAACTGCGCCGCCTGGCAGAGCTTATGCGCGAATGGGATTGGCGAAGATGCGCGGTGATCGCCCGCACCTGGCACCAACTCGACCCGCTGCGCAGCCTTTGCGAACGTGACGCCATCCCGGTGCAGGTGGCGCGAGACGATGTGCGTTTTTTCTGGCGCCTGCGCGAAGTAAGAAGGCTGCGCGACTGGCTCGGGACGCTTACCCGCGGGCTGGTTGATGGCCACGCATTGCGATCCTGGCTCGCCGAGCAGCGAAGCGGAGAGTGGTCGGACGTGTTGGCGGAAGCCATCGACGAATACCTGCTGGAGACCGGCGGCGCCGAAACCTCCGTGCAGGCGTTCAACGCCTGGCTTGCCGAATGGGGCCGGGAATTGCGGCGGCGTCAGACTGGCCTTTTGCTGCTCACGGCGCATCGGGCCAAGGGGCTGGAATTCGACCATGTGGTGATTCTCGACGGCGGCTGGGGCATGGATGAAACCGGCTACGAAGCACGCCCATCGGACGACGTGTTGCGGCTCTACTACGTCGCCATGACCCGCGCACGCGAGACACTGACGCTTCTGCGATCCGTGGCATCCACGGAAGGCGAACTTCGAGACGCACCTTGGCCGGCGCATCGCGGCCGCGACTACTGGTCCCAGGACCTGCCCGCACTCATGGCCCGTGACCATCTCATTCGCACGGCACCGCCACCGGAGTTGGACGTTCGCTACGAGCCGCTGCAACTCAAAGACGTTGACATAGGATTCGCCGGTCAGTTCGGTTCGAAGCATCCAGCACACCGAGCCATCGGGAGCTTGCGCACCGGAGACGCTCTCGAAGTTCGCGCCACCGACCGCAGTTGGCTGGTCGCCGACAGCAGCGGCCAAGTTGTGGGACAACTCGCCCGCGACTACCACCCACCGCCTGGCCTATGCCGCGCCCGCGTCCACGCGATCGTCACCTGGGACAAGGCCGATGGCACCCCAACCCAACAGGCCCGTGCGCTGCGAGACTCCTGGGAAGTCGTCCTGCCTGAACTGATCTACAACACACGGAACATCCCCTAACGCCTCGATAGCGTCCCCGTTCCTATCACTCCCCCCTTTTGCGGGGGAGCCGAAGAAGCCCTCTTCGCTTCTTCGGAGGTGGTAGGACCCAAAGCGGGGACAAGGACGAAGGATCGGCTAGGCCATACCGGTCGGCGGTGCCAGTCCCAGCCGGTGCGCCACGAGCGGGATCCGGTCGTTGCCGAAGTACATGTCGTCGCCGTCGATGAACATGGTCGGCGAGCCGTAGCCGCCGCGCTCGATCAACTCGTCCGTGTTGGCGCGCAGCCTTGCCTTGTAGCCGTCCGAGCGAATGGCCGCGAAGAAGGCGGTTGCGTCCAAGCCCACCTCGCTGACGATACCTTCGAGCACGTCGTCCTGCGACACGTCCGCCAACTCGCCCCAATACCTCTCGAACACCCGCCGTGCATACGGCACAAGCATGCCTTGCTCTTCGGCAAAGAACGCCCCCCGCATCGCCTTGACGCTGTTCACCGGGAACACCGGCGGCGAGCCGATGCGGATGCCGACATAGCGTGCCCAGTCGGCAAGGTCCTTCGCATAGTGCCGTGCCTTTACCGGCACGGGTTTCGCCCGCCCCTCGTACACGCTCGGGTTGACGGTGTTGAAGACGCCGCCCACCAAAAACGGCCGCCACTTGAGTTCCACCTCGCCGCTGTCGATGCCGGGCGCCAACGTACGCTGAATCTGTTCGAAGCCGAGATACGTCCACGGGCTGCTGCAATCGAAAAAGAACTCGACGGATTGCATATGCTTCTCCCCTTACGCCGTGTGGAGGGTACACGATGGCAAGTCCGCAAGACCTTGACCGCTTTGCCTCGATGATCCGCGATGCGTCGCGGATCGTCGCCTTCACCGGTGCCGGCATCAGCACCGAATCCGGCATTCCCGATTTCCGCAGCCCCGGCACGGGTCTCTGGAACAAGATGAAGCCCATCGAGTTCCAGGACTTCCTGGCGTCCGAGGATGTGCGTCAGGAGTCGTGGCGACGGCGCTTCGAGTCCCGAGACTCCACTTGGGATGACGCCAAGCCCAACCGAGGCCATTTGGGCGTTGCGAGGCTCGTGGAACAGGGCAAGTGCATCGGCGTCATCACCCAGAACGTGGACAACCTGCATCAGGACTCCGGCATCCCGGACGACCACATCGTCGAATTGCACGGCAACTCGCGATACGCCGCCTGCCTTTCCTGCCAGGCACGCTTCGAACTCGCGGACCTCAAGGCGCAGTTCCTCGCCCGAGGCCGCATCGACCCCTGTGACCGCTGCGGCGGAATCATCAAGACTGCCACCATCTCCTTCGGCCAAGCCATGCCGGAAGAGGCGATGCAGCGCGCCCAACAGATGACCGACGCCAGCGATCTCTTCATCGTCATCGGCTCGTCGCTCGTCGTTTATCCCGCCGCCGCTTTCCCGGAGTACGCCAGCCGCCGAGGCGCCCGTCTCGTCATCCTCAACCGCGAACCGACGCCGCTCGACAACATCGCGGACCTCGCGCTGCACGAAGAGATCGGCCCAACGATGGGGTTTGTGACCGGCGTGAACTAGCGCCGCTTCGCGGCGCTCTGGCAGTTTTTCGCTAGCGCGAAAAACTGCGAAAGGAAGCTCGCTTCCTCCTTCGACTGAGTGGTTTTCTACGGCGCTTACCTCTAGCGCGCCCTTGCGAGCGCGTCGGCAGTCGCTTCGCAACTGTTGGCCTGCGCGCCTACAGCGTCGTTGCGAGCAACCGGTCGGCGAAGCGTTCGAGGTCGCGCAGCCTGTTGCAGGTGGCAACGGTGGTGCAGTGCGGGGCGTAGCGACGCATTTCGGAATCGCCCTCGCGCCATTGGTCGCGGGTCTCTGGATTCAGCCAGAAGGTCTGGCGGCAACGCCGCGAGAGTTCTTCGAGCAAATCGGGGCGGGGGTCGTAGTAGTTGTTGCGGCCGTCGCCGAGCACGATCAGGGTGCTGCGCCGGCTGAGCTCGGCGCCGCACAGTTCGCGAAAGTCGAGGAAGGCCCGGGCGTAGTCGGTGTTGCCCTTGCCCCAGAGGAACAGCGCCTCTTCGATCGCCTCCTCCGAGGGCCGGTCCGTGAACACGTCCGTCACCTCGCCCAAGTGGCTCGAGAAGGCGAAGGCGCGGATGTTGGGCAACAGGTCCGTGAGTTCATAGAGGAGCAGGAGGAGAAAGCGCGCGACTCGCGCCACCGAGTTGCTCACGTCGCACAACACGAACACCGTGGGCTTCTCGCGCACCACCCGGCGCCAGCGCAGGTCGAAGATCGCACCGTCGTAGGCAACATTGCTGCGGATGGTGCGCTTGATGTCGAGGGTTCCTCGCTGCGCTCGCTTGCGCCGCTTGCGATGATCGCGGGCGAGACGCTCCGCCAGCTTTTCAACCACGCGACGCACGTCGTCGCGATATGCGAGCGGAAGCTGATCGAGGTTCGACTTGAGCGCGGCGTCCACGAGCGCCCGCTTGCCGGTGGGGTCCACATGCAGGCGGTATTGGGCGTCCACATAGTCGCGGATCTGCTGGCGGAAGTACTGCCGCAGGTAGCGCAGCAACGTCTCCTCGTTGCCATCGAGGCCGCCACCCGCCGCTACCGCGGCATCGAGTTCGTTTAGCGCCAGTGCCCGGCCGATGGCGTCCGCAACGCCGGCCTTCTCCCGCAGCGTGCGGATCGCGTGTACGCCGGCGGCCTCCCCGGCTTGCTGCACACGCACCGCCAAGTCGTCCCGTTCGTCGCGCAGCACGTCTTCGATGGTGGACAGGAGCCCGGGCGACACGCGACCGTCGAGCTTCGCCAAGAGGTCATCGGGATTCGCGCCACGCAGGAATGTGCGCTTGGCCGGCTCGCGAAAGGCAAGCTGGTGGAAAAAGCGCTCGAAGGTCTCCGCGAAGCGGTGCTTTTCGGCGCGGGTCTTAGCGAGGGTCAGCGAGAGCGCATCGCGCAGCAGCTCTGGATCACGCACTCCCACCTGGCGCAAGGCATCAAAGGCAACCAGGGTTTCCGCCGGCGATGCCCGAACATCGGCGTTTCTGAGCGCGGAGACGAAGCGGGTGAAGGTGATGTCCACGCCGCCAATCCCCTCGCTTGCGTCCGGGGACTGGCCCCAGCCCCCACCTCTCCATGACCATGCGCCTTGGCAACGACGCTTCCACCCCGCTTGCGCGCCCTCAAAGCGCGTCGGCAGTTCGGTGGCGAACTGACTACGCGGGGCAAGCTCCTGCTTGCCGGCAGTGTACCCGTTTGCGCATCGTCGGGCTTGGCGGCGATGATGGCGCCGTGGACGGAGAGCACGGCGCGCACGAAGACGACGCCCGGCAGGTGATTCGATCCTTGGTGCCGGCTTGGCGGGAGCAACCGCTCGATGCCATGCAATGGCTGACCGGTGGCTACACCAATCGCAACTGGCGCTTCGCCGTGGACGGACGCGACTATGCGGTGCGCGTGGTGCGAAGTGTCGGGCCCCGCCCCGTCGAGGCGACCTATCTCGCCCTGCCTTCGGCACCGGCGGTAGTGGCGTTCGACGAGGCGAGAGGGCATCTCATCACCGAATGGATCGATGCGCCGACCCTTGCCCAGACTCCGGCCTCCGCCGAGGAGACCGGCATTTGCATCGCTCGCCTGCACGGCGAGATTCCGGCCGGCATCCGGCGCTATGACGTCAAGGCGGTCATTGCCGCCTACTTCCGCGCGGCGAAGGACGCCGGCTGCCTGGACCACGGCGCCGCAGCGGCTTTTCAACGTCTATCGTGGCAGCCATCGCGCATCAAAGGGTGCCACAACGACCTGAATCCGTGGAACGTGCTTTGCACACCGAGCGGCTGGCGCACCCTGGACTGGGAGCACGCCGGAGACAACGATCCACTGTTCGACGTGCTGGGCCTTTGCACTTGCCTCGAGTGGGAGCAGGAGGCGACTTGGCTCTGCGTTCAGGCTTGGAGCGAAGCCGCCGGTACGCCCCCACCCTCCCCCGAACACCTCGATCGAACGCGCACAGCCTTCTACATCCGCGAGTACGCCTGGGCCGCAGCACAACTCGCCCAAGGCAACGACCGCCCGGAAATCCGCCAGCAAGCCACCGACTACCTCGCCCGCATATAGCCAAGTCACTCCCTTGCCGTTGCCAAGAAATACGCCCGTCGGCGAACATACGGGCGGAAGGTAGGTCGTGGAGAACCCTTGCACTGGATTCCTAGCCCGCATTTCTCGCCAGCCCTCGTAGCGAGGGCGACGAGGTGCCGCTGTGGCAGCGGGCGCACGCGTGCCAGGAGGCACGGCGGAAGACGGCGAGGCCACCGCCTTGAAGTTTCGCGCGAGCGAAACTTCAAGGCGCCCGTAGGGTGCGCGAACGGGCCTGTAAGGCCCACAGGCATAGCTGGGCACTATGTCGAGCCGGCTGGAGCGAACCTGTCCGAAGGACAGGCGAATGCGTCCATAGGACGCACGAGCACCTTGCGCGGCCACAGCGAGTGCATCGTCGTCCGCAAACGAGGGCTGGTGAGAAATGCGGGCTAGGTCGGCAGTTGGCGCCTGTGTGTCCGGGTGGGTTCTCTGGGCGGCGTGGAGTTCGGTCGCGGAGCCGGTCGAACTCCGGCTGCACACCTTCAACTCCCCGAGTTCCATCGCCGTGACCGAGTTCCTGCGGCCGTGGGCCACCGAGGTCGCTTTTCGGTCCGGTGGGCGCGTCACGATCCGCGTGTATCCGGCCATGCAGCTTGGCGGCAGGCCCGGAGACCTCTACGGCCAAGCGCGGGATGGCGTGGTCGACATCGCTTGGACCCTTCCGGGCTACTCGCCGGGCCGGTTCCCGCTGACCGAGGTGTTCGAGCTGCCGTTCGTGTGCTCCGACGCGGTGGCGACCAGCGCGGCGTTGACGGCGTTCCATCGGCAGTGGATGCAGGGCGAGTACGGCGACACGCACCCACTGGTGTTCCATGTCACGGCGCCAGGCCATCTTCACACGGTAAAGCGGCAGGTTCGCACGCTCGAGGACCTGAAGGGGCTCGAGGTGCGCGCCGCTTCCCAAACCGCCGCAGCAATTGTCGAGGCTCTTGGCGCGGTCCCGGTTGGCATGCCCATTCCCCAAGCCTACGAGGCGCTCTCCCGGGGGGTGGTGGATGGTGCCTATATTCCCTGGACCATCATGCGGCCGTTCCGGCTTCACGAAGTCACGCGTCACCACACGGAAGTGGGGCTTTCCTGCACTCCCTTCGTGCTGGCAATGAACAGGACCCGCTACGATGGCTTGCCGGCCGATGTCAGGGAGGCACTGGACGCCACGACCGGAATGGCGCTCGCAAGGCGGCTCGGCCGGCTGTGGCAGGACGACGAACGGCCCGGTCGTGACATCGCAGTGGAACGGGGCCATTCGATTCTGCCCCTCGATCCGGCGGAGCGCTCCCGGTGGCGCCAGGCCACCGCGTCCGTGATCGCCGGCTGGGTGGCCAAGGTGGATGCGATGGGGCATGACGGCCGCGCCCTGCTCGCCGAGGCGGAACGTCTCGTCGCCCTGCACGGCGATGGTCGCTAGCCCGCATTTCTCACCAGCGCTCGTAGCGAGGGCGACGAGGCGCCGCTGTGGCTGCGGGCGCACGCGTGCCAGGAGGCACGGCGGAAGACGGCGAAGGCATAGCTGGGCACTATGTCGAGCCGGCTGGAGTGAACCTGTCCGAAGGACAGGCGAATGCGTCCGCAGGACGCACGAGCACTTGCGCAGCCACAGCGAGTGCATCGTCGTCCGCAGTAGAGCGCTGGTGAGAAATGCGGGCTAGCAGGTTGCGCCGCGACTCGTCTCGACGGGCGCCGGCCGCCGCGGCACCGTCCCGCTGGGCCGGAACATCACGTGGCCCGGGTGCAGCGCTTGAGCGCATCGCCGAGGCCTTTGCGCTGGCGGGCGGCGTGCTTCTCATGGGCGTCGTCGGAATGACTGTGGCGAGTGTTGTCGGACGGCATTTCTTCGGCACGCCGATTCCAGGGGATTACGAAATCACCGAACTTGCCTGCGGCGTCGCGGTGTTCGCCTTCTTCCCCCACTGTCACGTGACGGGTGGCCACGTGGTAGTCGACTTCTTCACGAGCCGCCTGCACGAACGCGGCCGCGCGGCGCTCGATGCCTTGCACGGCATCGTGTTCACGCTGGTGGCTGGCTTGGTCACGTGGCGTCTTTTCGTTGGCGCCATGCACAAGCTGAACGGCGCAGAGACCACGCTATTCCTGGCAATCCCCATGCACTGGGCGTACTTCGCGGCACTGGTCGCCGCAGGGCTACTGACGCTCGCGTGCCTGCTGGTCGCCTGCCGTCATGTCCGAGCGCTCAGGGGATGACGGACGTCGCGTTCGGTGGACTCCTGTTCGTCGCCTGCCTTGCACTGGCGGCACTGCGCATGCCGGTGGCGGTCGCGATGTTCGTTGTGGGCGGGTTCGGCTTTGCGTCCCTCGCCGGCTGGCCGGCGTTCCTGAACCTGCTCAACACCGCTCCCTTCGGACGGGTATCGAGCTACACGCTGTCGGTGCTGCCCTTGTTCCTCCTGATGGGCCAGCTCGCCACCCGGGCGGGGCTCAGCCGCCAACTCTTCGATGCCGCCAGAGCCTTGGTGGGCCACCGCCGCGGGGGACTCGCGGTTTCCACCATCGGCGGCTGCGCTGCGTTCGGTGCCGTCTGCGGCTCGTCGATTGCGACCGGTGCGACCATGGCTGCCGTCGCGCTTCCGGAAATGCGTCGGCACGGATACTCCGGAGCACTGGCCACGGGCACGCTCGCCGCCGGCGGAACCTTGGGGATCCTCTTCCCGCCTTCCATCATCCTGGTGATCTACGCCGTGCTCACGGAGCAGTCGATCGGCAAGCTGTTTCTCGCGGCGCTCGTGCCCGGCATCATCGCCGCCCTCGGTTACACACTGGCGATCGCCGCATACGCGCGCCTGCACCCCGGCGCAGCGCCGGCCGCGCCCGCCATGCCCATCGCGGAGCGCATCCGGGCTCTGGGCCGCGTCTGGCCCGTGGTCGGGGTCTTCCTCGTGGTCGTCGGCGGCATCTACGCCGGCGTCTTCACACCGACGGAAGCGGCAGCAGTCGGGGTGGCGGCGGTCGCTCTCGTGGCCTTTTCCGGTGGGCGCCTAGGCTGGCGCGAGCTTGTGGACACGACGCTCGACACCGCCCGGGCGACCGGCATGGTGTTTCTCATCCTCATCGGCGCCGAGATATTCAACGGGTTCCTCGCCCTGTCGCAGCTTCCCGCCGCGCTCGCCGAGGCGCTCGGAGGGTCGGGACTGCCGCCCATGGCGATCCTGATCGGCATTCTGCTCGTCTATCTGGTCCTTGGCTGCGTCATGGATAGCCTCGCCATGATTCTGCTCACCGTGCCGGTCTTCTTCCCGCTCGTGGCCGGCCTCGACTTCGGCTACGGCGATGAGGCAACGGCGATCTGGTTCGGCGTCCTGGCACTGATCGTCGTCGAGATCGGGCTCATAACGCCGCCGATCGGACTCAACGTGTACGCGATCAACTCGCTGGCCCGCGACGTGCCGCTCGGCGAGTCGTTTCGGGGGACGGTACCGTTCCTGCTAAGTGGTCTGGGCCTGCTCGCGGTCATTCTCTCGATGCCCTTAGTGTGCACCTGGGTCGTGGGGTTCCCGTAGGCAGTCGGCATGCCGCAGACGCGCCTACCGGCGCGGTGGAGGGCGGGACGCCCTCCCTCCGACGGAAGGCTCCGGCGGAAAAGACCCCCGGTGCACGCGGAGGGCGAGAGTCTCGCCGTCCGCCGACGCATGACTCCGCTGAACCCGGAGGGAGGGCGTCTCGCCCTCCATCGCGCCGCAAGGCGCGGCGTTCCCCCCTTCTTTTTCGATTCTCCGATGCCCGAAGCCTATTCCGGCTTTCCGGTGCGCCATTCCCACGGTCGCACCTGCACGTCGCCGTAGACGCCGGCACGGCCGAGCGGGCTGTCCGCGACGAAGGCCCGCACGGCGTCCAGCGAAGGCGCCTCGAGCACCAGCAGTGTCCCGATCATCGTCGATGCGTCCTCGGACAGGGTCGGCCCGCCGTGATGCACGGCCACATCGGGATGGTTCGGATGCTCGCGCAGGTACTCGACAAAGGCATTGAAGTGCTCGCGGCGCGCATCCGCCGTACCGGGCTTGTCGGTCGCGAAAACGGCGACGTACATGGGTTGCTCCTGAATCGTTGCTATCGAGCGGAATCCTGTCGCACGTGGGTGGGTAGGGTCAAGCCGCGTGCGTCGTTCGCCTCGGTGGGTCCACCCGCACCGTGACGACGTCCATGTCGTAGTACTGCTGGTGATGCACCGAGGAGGCGAGGTGGCGCAACAGGCGCAGCGACACCTCCTCCTCTAGCCTCGCACCGGCACTGGCCTCGCCGAGCAGCGCGATCCGATCCTGAAGGTTCTCGTCTCCGCGGGCAGAGAGGAACTCCAGGGTCGCGCCGCCTCCATCATCGCGGCGGGCCGTGACAAGCAGGCGCCTTGGCCCTGCTGCGGCAGCCTCCTCCCGCCCGAGAAGCGTCAGCAAGGTCTCTTCGCTGACCGCGTCGAGACGCGCCGCCATCCCTTCGTCCCACCCAGACCGCGACGCGAAGCCGGCGACGAACTCGCGGATCTGAGGCAGCGACGAGGAGTCGAGCGCGACCTCGGTCGTTCTGGTGCGCGGTCTTGTCAGTTGCACGAACAGGGTTCCGAGGATTGCCGCCACGCCGCCGGCGACGATGCCGTTGATCGGCAGGCCCCCCGATAGGCTCGCCATGACGTCGGGAAAGACGGCGCCGTGCTCGAACCCGACGCCAATCCAGAATGCCGCGCCGACGATGACGCCCTTGCGAGGGTCCATGCCGTCCTGGACGACCATCTTGACGCCGACGACAAAGATGGTCGCCATGGTGAGCGTAATGAAGGTTGCCGTCACCGGGCCCGGCACCGCCAGCACGACAGCCAGTGCCTTCGGCAGGCAGGCAAGCGCCAGGAACACGATTCCCGCCGCAATGCCGATGGATCTTGAGCCGATACCGGTGGTCTCCACCATCGCCGCGCCGTTCGGGCGCGCCCCAAGCGGCATGGTGCCCGCCAGCGCCGAGAGCAGGTTGCCGGCGGAGTCGGCCGCTACCGCTCGCTGTACGGCGCGAAAGTTGACCGCGCGGGGCCTCGTCCATGACACCCGCTGAATCGCCACGGCGCCGCTAGTCGTCTGAATCGTGCAGACCAGGCCAACGAACAGAAACGTCGGCAGCAGCGTCCAGAAGGCGATGCCGAAGTCGGAGTCGAAGCGAACCGCGGGCCACACAGCGGCTGGAAGCCCGATCCACGGCGCATCCGCGACCCGGGCCGTGTCGTACAGGCCGAACGCGGCAGCGGCCAAGGACCCCGCGACGATGCCGATCACAGGAGCCCACAGACCAATGGAGCCGCGTGCCTTCAGCATGATGCCGGCGACCGTTGCCAAGGTGACGAGCGCGCACAGAGGGCCAGCGGCCGGCGGGGTTCCTGGCGGGACGTTGTTCATTTGCTCAAAGAGCACCGGCGTCACGGTGACCGGCACGAGCATGACGATGGTGCCCGTCACCGTCGGTGTCAGCACGCTGCGGAATGGTGCAAGCCGCGCGGAGAAGCCGAGCTGCAGGAATGCCATGGCCAGCACGAGGGCCGCGAGAAGCGCCGGCCCGCCAGCCTCGAGGGCGGCGATGCTAACGGCGATCGCCGCGCCAGAGGCACCGGCGACGATGAGGTAGCGGCCACCGAAGCGCCCGAGTCCCTGCGCCTGCAGCATCGTCGTCGCCCCGCAGGCCACGAGCGATGCAAACACGGCCCACAGCACGACCTCCTCGGGCTGGCTGGCGCTGCGGAACACGACCGTGGGGATCAGCACCGCGCCGGGCAGTACCATGCCGGCGAGTTGCAGCCCGAGCCCGGTGGCGAGCGGCCACGGGACGGGCGCGTCCGGACCGGCCTCCCCGTCCGTCCCTTCCGACGGCTCCTCCGGCAAGTCAGGCATCGGCTTTGAGCTGCACGCATTTCCCCGGCCCGGAGCGGACTGCCAGAGTAGCAGAATGGAGCCGAGCCCTAGCCCGAGACCACATGCGTGGCCATTCGAGGGAGGGTGTCGCCTTCCTTCTACGTCCGTGCCAAGTCCGACACGGCGCCTGGGCTAGGTGCCGAGCACCGGTCGGGCGGCGTTGCGGGCGGCTTCGAAGCGGGCACCACCCTTTCCGGCAACGATGGCGAATGGCAGTCTCAGCTCCGTGAGGGCTGCCTGATACACGTCGAACAGGCGCTCCCGGTCGTGTTCGGACTCGCGCAGCGGATCGGCCTGCCAAGGCAAGTCCGGGGTGCAAAGGAGATAAAGCCGTTTCGGCTGGCGGGCGATGGCGTGGTGCAGCCATGCGGGGGATTCCCCGAAGCGTTCGTTCCACCAGATCAAGATGACGATCAAGTCCGTGTCGATCACCCCGCCGCCCCGGGCGGAACGCACGAAGGCCGCCTCCCGGCGCATGTGCTCGCGGGCGATGGCGACGAGATCATCTTCGTCGTACGACGCATCGCCCGTGCGTCCGAGACGCTCCTCCAAATACTCGCGGGCGTACTCCGGCAGGCAAGGCACAGCGAACGCCGCCGCCAGTTCCAGGGCAAGGGTGGTCTTGCCGGCGGACTCAGGCCCCACCACCGCCACCAAGCGTCCTAGCGCCGTTTCCACTGCCACTCCTGAGCACAAAACCAAGCGGCGGTAGAATCGCCCCATGGCTACGCTCATTGCAATCGTCGAGGACGATCCGGACCAGCGTGCAAACTACGCCGATGCCATCGTCAAGAAGGGCTACGAAACCGCCACCTACGCGAGCCGTGCCGAAGCGCTCGCCGGGTTTGACGAACGCATCCCCGACCTCGCGGTGCTCGACATCATCCTGGGACCCGAGGTAGATGCAGGCTTCCAGCTCTGCCGCGAACTGCTCGCACGCAAACCTACCCTGCCCGTGATCTTCCTCACCGAACGCATCAACGAGATCGACAAGATCTCTGGGTTGCGGCTCGGTGCGTGGGACTATCTGCCGAAGCCCATTTCCCTCGACTATCTGGCCGAGCGCATCGCCTCGCTCATCCGCATCAACGACGTGCGCACCAGCGGCGAGGACAGCGTCAGCCCCACCGCCCGACGCGTTGGTGGCCTCGTGCTCGACCAGGACGCGCTGCTCGTGTCTTGGAAGGGCCGCCGCGTCGACCTCTCGGCCACCGAGTTCCGCATGTTGGCGAAGCTCGTGCGGAATCCAGGCCATGCAGTCAGCTACGAGACGCTCATGCAGTCCACCATGCAATCGTTGGTGACGCACAACACCATCAACACCCACATGCGCAACATCCGCAAGAAGTTCGAGCGCGAAGACGACGAGTTCGCCGGCATCAAGAGCGAATACGGCTTCGGCTATCGCTGGACTGTGGGAGGTTGAGGTGGCTAGCGCCGTCACCGCCCTCCCCGCAGTTTTCGCGCTAGCGAAAACTGCCAAAGCGCCGCGAAGCGGCGCTCGTTCACCATGAGAATCGGCTCCGCCATCCACGGTCCGCGCCTCGTCGCCAAGCTGATGGCGCTGAGCGTGGCGCTGTTGGTGGTGCCGTGGCTTTCCTGGCTTTTGCTCGTGGAGATGGAACGGGCCTTGGAGGCCATGCAGTTTCGCCAGCAACTCCTGGTGGCGAAAGGCATCTCCACCTTCCTCAACGGCCGCGAGGACCTCTTCGCCGATCTGCCGATCGACCCGGAGGATTACGAGGCGCTTTATGCCCGGCCCATCACCGGGTCCGCTCGTCTCGACGGTGCCATCGAGGATTGGAACGACGTGGATTCCCACGTTGCCAATTCCTTCGGCGCGCGCGCCGGCACCGCCGACGGCAGTTTCGACCTCTCGCTCGGCGACCGCGACGGCTGGCTCTATGCCTTTGTGCAGGTGCGCGACGACGTGAGGGTGTATCGCAATCCTGAATCCCTGCGCCTCGATGGCGCCGACCATGTTCGCGTGGACTTCATCCGCGCCGACGGCGAAGACGGCCGCATCGCCATCACTGCCTCCCAGGCTGGCGTTACCACGGCATACCGCATGGATGCCGAGTGGCGCCTCGCCGAGACCGGTGCGCCCGAGCGCAGCGTGCAGGGGCATCTCGTGGAGACCGACGAAGGCTATGCGCTGGAGTTCCGGCTGCCGCTCGACATGCTCGGCTCGCGCCGCGTCTTCGGCCTTTCCTTCGTGGACGTGGACGATCCGCAAACCCGCGCGACGAGGGCCGTGACACGCACGCTTCCCACCGCCGGCGAGGAGAGCTTTGGCCTGGTCGTCTATCGCTCACCGGAGGTGCTGAAGATCATCGAGGGCCTGGGCTACGCCGGCTATCGCATCATGGTCATCGACACGGAAAGCCGCCGGCGGGCGGAAACCGGTGGCCTGGATCTCGGCCCGCGCCCGCCCGCGGAAACCAACTGGGCGGCGATACCGCGCGGGGCGTTCCTGAAGACACGGCAATGGCTCGAGGCCCTCACCGCAGGCGATGCCGACGTCGCGCAAGACGGCGAGGGCGCGGCGGAAGTGATCGCATCGGCACTCGCCGGCGACCCGCTCGCCTTGCGTCGCCACGCCGGCGAGTAGGAAGTCATCATGGCCGGCCACCCCATCGTCGGCGCCGGGGGCGCGGTCATCGGTCTGGTGGCGGTGGAGCAGACCATCGAGGATATCGAGACGTTCCAATACGCGGCCATCGACAGCATCGTCTGGGTGTCCGTGGCCAGCCTCATCGCCTTCGTGCTCGCGCTGATCGCCTTTTCCGGGCGTCTGACCTGGCGCATCCGCAACCTGCGCCGCGAAGCCGCCGCCGCCATCGACGAATACGGTCGCCTGCGCAGCGCCGCGCTCTCGCGCGAAATCCACTCGGGCGACGAAATCGGCGACCTGGCGCGCAGCGTCTCCAACATGCTCACCCGGCTGCGCCAGCACAATCACTTCATCGAGAACATGCCCCGTACCCTGCGCCACGAGATCAACAACCCCCTCAACGTGCTCAGCACCTCGCTGCAAAATCTGAGCGAGGACGTCGCCGAGGTTAAGGGCAGCCGCTACTTGGAATCTGCCCGGCGCGGGGTGCTGCGCATCGGCGCCATCGTCGAGAATCTGGCCGACGCCGCGAGCCTCGAGGAGTCGTTGCAGGCGGAAGACATGGACGAAGTGGACCTCGAGCAGCTCCTTGCCAATTACGTCGGCAACTGTGCGATCACCCATCCGGAACACGGCTTCCTCTTCCGCGGCACAGGCGCCGCCGTGATCGTCCTCGCCTCGGATTACCGCATCGAGCAGATGCTCGACAAGATCATCGACAACGCCATCGACTTCCACCGCGCCGGCAGCGCCATCCGCGTCCAACTCGACGCCGGCCCCGAACACGCCCGCATCGCCATCGCCAACCGCGGCCCGCCGCTGCCCCGGGATGCCACGGGTTCCGTGTTCGAGTCCATGGTCTCCCACCGCGGTCCCGACAACCGCCTGCACTTCGGCCTCGGCCTGTACGTGGTGCGCACCATCGCCGAACACCACGGCGGCACCGTGCGAGCCCTCAACCTGACCGACGGTTCGGGCGTGGTGATCTCGGTGCAACTCCCGCTTGCCGCGGCCGCAAGCAGGGCCGAGGAGAAGCAGGCGCAGGAGCATTCGTCACGTATGGCATGAACGGGCCGGTCTCGCAAGGAGAAGGCTGGTTGCATGTTCTACGACCTTGCACCGCAGAACGTCAATTCGTGACCTGTCTGCGACGTAAGCTCTTGGCCGGCACGTTCGTGTCGGCTCGGCTTCGAGATGAGTCCGTGTGTGGTGCTGCGGCCTTCTGCCTTCAGGAGACCAGCCGAAACCGACGCTCCACCGCCAGTTCCCCGTCGCACGCCACCTCGCCCCGCTCGACAAGGAATTGCATCGCCGCGAAGACGCTGCGCGCAGCGGCCGGGTGAAGCCCCACCGGAACGGCGGCATACATGGTTGGCACCATGTCAGCGATGTGGGCTGGGCCTTCGGCCAGGAAATCGAGAATCTGCCGCTCGCGCTCGCGCCGATGTTCGATGAACGCCTGCACGTGGGCTTTCGGATCGGTGATTGCCGGCCCGTGCGTGGGCCAATAGACCTCATCGTCGCGGTCGAGCAGCAACTCTAGGCTCCCCATGTAGCTCTTCATGTCGCCGTCTGGCGGCGAGATGACGCTGGTGGACCAACCCATCACATGGTCGCCGCTGAACAGCGTTCGCTCCTCGCGCAAACAAAAGCACAGGTGGTTCGACGTGTGTCCCGGCGTGTAGACGCATTCGACACTCCAGCCATCCCCGTCGATGACGTCGCCATGCCCCACCTGCACATCCGGGTGGAACTCCATGTCGCCACCCTCCTCCACTTGCACGCCCTCCGCCACCTTGCCGGCGCCATGGGGGCCGAAGCCGTAGGTAGGCGCGGGTCGCCGCCGCGCCAGCAACCGAGCGGCTGGGGAATGATCCATGTGCGTGTGGGTGATGAGCATATGTGTCACCACCTCGTCGCCAAGCGCCTCGTCTATGGCCGAGATATGGGCATCGTCGATGGGCCCTGGGTCGATCACCGCTACTCTGCCCTCGCCGATGATGTAGGTACCGGTGCCGTGGAAGGTGAAGGCGCTTGGATTCTTGGCAATCACTCGCCGCACGAGCGGCGCGACCCGCTCCATGCGACCGTACTCGAAGGTCATGTCGCGGCGATAGGGAATCTCTACAGGCATCGATGTGCTCTCTTCAGGTGGCTTTTGGGGTCGGCTGTCGCGCTATTGTGCCCCTCGCGCCGCCGCTATGGAATCGGCCGGGGCAACCACCGCGCTATCCCAATCCCCGTCAGGACGGGCGGGCCAGGATGTCGTCGCCGTGCAGTCGGGTCACGATGGCGGCGCCGGCGGCGTACATTGCGTCCTCGTCGCGACCTAGTTCGCCGGCAATCGTGGCGACCGCAACCTTCGGCCGAGCGCCTTCGCCGATCAGGTTGAGCAGCCGCACCGTCACGGCGTTCGACTCGATCACGCGCACCTGGTCCTGCCGGTTGCGCCATGCAATGAGCCATGTGGCGTCGTCGGGAGACGCGGACGGCGGCGCCTTCGGGTCGATCTGGTGTACCGGCCAGTCGTAGCGCAGCGGGTATGCCAAGGGCGAGACGACGATCGTCTCGTCGAGCGCCGGCGGTTCGCCGCCGAACGCACAGTCTGCGTCGCCGGCGAAGTCCAGGTGCAGGCGCAACCACTCGAAGTGGGCTAGCTCCAGGGCAAAGCCGGGATCGTCCGCTTGCCCGCGCTCGTTCGCGAGATAGTCGAGGAACTCCTCCACCAGGCGCCGAAACAGCGGCTCGCTTGAACGATGGCGACGCAGGAAGTCGCGAACCATGTGCTGCCAGCGGGCTTCGCCCATCGTTTCGCGAAACTCCGGCAGCATCCCGCCAAGCAGCCCGTCGATGTTGCGCCGGAAGAGGTCGGCGTAAACCGCCATCTGGTCACGTTGCACACCCGGCGGGGGCGATTGTCGATTGCCGTCACGGATGCAAGCCGCGAAGCGCCCTTGCACACTGAGGAAGTCCATGCTGCGCTCAAACCGCCTTTGCCGCCTCGTGCCCGGTCGCGGCTTGCAGCGCACGGATTCTGCCAACCTCGCCGAGGAGTTCCGGTACCGGTGGGTAGTTGAAGTCTCGCTCGATCAGCGCCGGCAGCGGCCCAAAGAGATCGAATGCCTGCTCGAGCAGCGACCATACGGGTTCGATTACCGCCGCCCCGTGGCTGTCGATGCGCAAGGTCGGCGATTGCACCGAATGTCCTGCCACATGCACATACAGCGCTCGGTCGCCGGGCAGGCCGCGCAGGAACTCGGCCGGGTCATGGCCGAAGTTGAAGCTGTTCACATAGACGTTGTTGACATCGAGCAAAAGGTCGCAATCGGCCTCCTCCACCACGGCGTTGATGAAGGCAAGTTCGGACATCTCGGCACCCGGCTCGGCGTAGGCGGATACGTGCTCGATGCCGATGCGGGCACCGAGGACATCTTGAACGGTGCGGACTCGGCTCGCGACGTGGCGCGCCGCGTCTTCGGTGAACGGCACCGGCATCAGGTCGTAAAGATGCCCGCCGTCGCTGCAGGCGGACAGGTGCTCGGTGTAGGCCCGCGCCCCATGCTCCTCAAGGAAGGCCTTGATGCGCTTCAGGAAGGGAATGTCGAGGGGCTCGGGACCGCCCAGCGAAAGGGACAGGCCATGACAGACCACGGGAAAGCGCTCCGTCCAGGCCCGAAAGGCCCGGCTGAAGCGCCCGCCCATTTCCATCCAGTTCTCGGGGGCGACCTCGATGAAGTCGATTTCCCGAGCCACTCGGTCGGTGTGCTGCTCAAGGGCCTCCAACATGCCTCGGCGAAGGCCGAGGCCCGCGCCCGCAAGGGGCGCGAACCGCAACATGCCGAAAGCGCCCTTGAGCCGCTAGCGATTACTCCTCGGTGGAGTCGCCGCCCTCGTCGCCTTCGCCTTCGCCCTCGCCTTCGGCGTCGTCGTCACCGTCGCCGTCGTCCTCGCCGCACTTGCCTTCGCCGCACTTGCCTTCGCCGCCGTGGGCGTCTGCAAACAGGTTGTATGCAGGCTCGACATCGCGCGCCTCGAAGGGGTCTTCGTCGAGCGCAGCGGCGCCGGACAGGGAGGCGACGATTGCCGCACCGATGGCAGCCGCGATGGGCTTCAGATTCGTCTTCGACATTGTTTGATCTCTCCTTGATCCATGATCGAAAGCCGCCGAATCGCAACTAGTCGCCAACGCCCTTAGGCACTACCGCCAGCCGCAACCGGCTTGCCCGCCCACCATAAAGCACAATCGGCGTGCGTCAACAGAAAATGCGGCGCGCGCTTGAGGCAAGGCCCTCAGCTCATGTAGAAGAGAAAGCGTTGACGCGGAGGTTCCCGGCGCCCAGACGCCAGAGGATGAGGGCACCGAGACCGATGGCGCCGGCCCACTGTAGGGCGAGGATTGCCGGAGAGTCGGAGGCATCGAGGTTCACGGCAACGGACATGCCCACCGCAAGCAGGGCGAGGTCGATGAGGATGCCCAAGGCCACGGTCGCGGCAACCACGCCCACCACGTACACCGAGGCGAAGCGAGCGCCGAACTGGCTGACGATGATGGCGATGGTGCCCGTATTGGTTGCCGGACCCGTCATCAGGAAGACGAGCGCCGCACCTGGGCTCACGCCCTTCGCCACCAACGCGGCGGCGATGGGCGTGCTGGCGGAGGCGCAGATGTAGAGCGGCACGCCCACCAACAGCATGACCGGATACGACAGCCAGCGGGCGTGCTCGTGCGCCATCAGATCCGCCGGAATCGAGAGGTAAAGCAGGCCGCCGAGAGCGATGCCCACAAGCAGCGGCACAAGAATGTCGTCAGCCACTTCGACGAAGCCGTAGCGAAAGACGTGCCGAATGATGGTGGGGAAGTCCGGCTCGTCGGTTGCTGCCGAGTCGCCAGCGGACATGGCACTTGTGCCCCTCATGCTGGCGGCACCGCGATGGACCACGGGCACTTGAGGCGCAGCACGGCGCCGTCCCCAAACACCAGCCCTAATCAGCCATCTTCTGGCAAGCAACCGCAGTTGCGAGATGCTGACATAGCAGTCCTCGTCGGCGGGGAAGAGGGCCTTGTGGTTCTCGTGATCGTGGTCGTGGTCGTGGTCACCACCACCCAAATCGTCTAACTCGCCCCGGGGCCCGGCCCGACGCGCCGCCGCCGCATCGGGTTCGTCCCGCACCAGGGCGATGCAGAGGATTCCGGCCACGACCGCAGTGACGAAACTCACGGCCGGACGCACCACAGCCACCACCGGCCCGAAAAACGCGTTGGTCACGAGAATCGAGTCGGCCCCGGTCTCCGGCGCCGTGATGAGAAACGAAAGGCACGACGACCGCGACGCCCCCTTGCGCCGCATCTCCGTCACTACCGGCACCACCGAGCAGCTGCAAAGCGGCATCGGCACCCCAATGGCCGCGCTGGTTGCGACGGACTTCAGCCCATCGTCCCGAAACCAGCGCAGAATCGCCTGCCGCGAGATGAACACGTGCATGAGCCCAGAGAGCAGCAGCCCCAAGAGCAGCATCGGCGCGAGCAGCAGGAACGACGACCAAAGAAAGGCCAGAAACTCCGTCACCACCGCCATCGCTCGGCTCCCGAAATCTCCTGCACGCTCCTTGAGATCGAGGGAAGGTTGGCGGAGGGACAGGGATTCGAACCCTGGGAAGGAAATCCTTCTCTGGTTTTCAAGACCAGTGCTTTAGACCGCTCAGCCATCCCTCCTTGCTTGGCGGGATTATGGCACGCCTTGTGAGGGGTTGAGGCGGGCAAGCCATGCTTCGTTCAAGTGGGGAGCGCGGGACCGGGCGCGGCCGGTGACGGTGGCACGGGCGGCGTCGGTGTTGCCGGCGCGCACCTGGGCGTAGGCGAGGGTGTCGAGGAACACGTCGCGCTGGGCGTTGCTGCCGCCAAGTCGGGGGAGGTCCACATGCGCGCGTTCGAGGATGCCGGCAGCTTCGGTGGGAGCGTCACCGACGCCGGCGATGGCTTCGCAGACGCGCAGCACCACATCGCCAGACGCTTGCCGGCCGGCCGTGAGGCGCTCCTTCACCTCGTCGCACAACGCTCCTGCAGCCTTGTTGTCACCTAGCACCGCACACGCCATGGCGAGGTGCGCGTTCACGAACGGCAAACCTGCGACGGGCTGGTGACGGCTTGCGAACGCGCGCAGTTCGGACGCCTCGGCGCGGTGTCTGGCGCCTTGCATGAGGCTGCGCCAGAGAAACGACGCGCTGTCGATCAAGGTGAACATGGGCAAGGCTTGGGATGCCGCCGGGCCGATGGAGTCTCGGTAGATGGAGGCGGCCTCGCCCAGATCGCCCCGCTGCAAGGCGAACAGGGCCAGATGCCAAGACAGGTGTCCATGCAGCGGGTGGGTTCGGGCGAAACGCGGCCGGCATCGCCTGAGGAAGGCTTCGCCGCCATCGACATCACCGCACTCGTAGTAGGCGTGGGCGCGGCCATGGACGGCGTTGGCGTTGTCGGGCTTGAGTTCGAGCGCCCGGTCGAGCATGGCGGTGCCGGTCTTCCACTCGCCCACCTCCACCAACGCCCAGCCGTGGGACGCCAGGAACCACCAGTCGTCGTCCCATTGCGGTGCCACTGTTGCCAGCAATTGGCACTGGCGTTGGGGGAAATCTCGATAGCCGCCGAAGCCAAGCAGGCCATAGACGCCGAGCGCGTAGGAGAGCGGCATGGCGTCGCGGGGGTAATCGGTCGCGTGCTGTTCGACCAGAGGCAGCGCCTCCCCGCCCTTTCCTTGCGCGACGAGGGCCGCGATGTGGGCGTGGCGGCGCTCTCTGGCGGTGCCATGGGCGCTGAGCTCGTGGCCTCGGAGCGCGCTTGCGCGGGCTTCGACTGCCTCACCCATCATGGCGAGGCCCCGGGCGCGGACGCTGTGCGCCAGCGCGAAATCTGGATCGAGGTCGATGGCGCGGTCGATGGTGGCCACCACATCTTCGTGCAGCGCGAACACGCCGTCCAGGGCTTCGACGTAGATCGCCGCGGCCTCGGCGGAGGTCGTGGTGAGCGGATATCCGAATCGATCCTGCGGCAAGCCTGCCTCCGGCTTCGTGACCGAGTGTCGCGGGCCCGGTCGTCATTGTCCGTCTCCGGGTTGCATTGGCGGACTCGACGGCGCTTGGAGCCTGACGATGCTCGAAATTGGGGATGTACCGCCTTTGGATCAGCGGTGACGGTGGACTCCCCGGACAGCGTCGGGTGCGCGGTCATGTCAACGATTTTGCGAGCCGGCACACTATCATAGGCGCATGACCGAGTCGGACAGCATCGCCAAGGCAGCACGCATCACGCTCCTGGTTCAGGGGGGGCCGCGCGCCACCCGCGCCGATGCTGCCGCCCTCGCCTTCGCTCGCGCCGCGGTCCACTCCGGGGCGGTGGTACACAGGGTTTTCTTCTACAAGGACGCGATCTATGCGGCGAGTCGCTTCGCCCGTGACGAGGATGGCACCGCCGGGGCTTGGGCGAAGCTCGCGGACGAGCACGGATTCGAGCTGGCCGTGTGCGTGGCGGCTGCGGAGCGGCGCGGCATTGTTGAGGACGAGTCCCTGGCGCAAGGCTTCGCGGTGGCAGGGCTTGGACAGATGGTGGAGGCGATGGAGGCTTCCGACCGCGTGGTGACGTTCGGCTGATGAAGAGCGTGCTCTATCTCGTCCGGCGCCCGCCGGGGCCGCTGGCGGACGAAACGACGGACCTGATGCTGGTTTCCGGCGTCTTCGAGCAGGCGACTGCGGTGGTGTTTGTGGACGATGGCGTGCTGCAGCTCGCTGGCCTCGACGCGCGGCAGTCTCCGCTCAAGGCGCTGCCGACCTATGAGGTTGAGTCGCTGTACGCGGATGGGGAGAGCCTTGCCGAGCGCGGCATCAGCCTCGATGCGGTTGCTCCCTTGGCGGTGACATCGATTGGCCCGCCAGCGCTGAGGCAGTTGATCGCCAGCCACGACATTGTGTTGACGGACTGACGCGCCGTGGCCGTTTTGCATGTTGTTGCCAACCCTCGAGCGATCGCGTCATGTTTGCGCGCCCACGCGACCGGGGACGCGATCCTCCTGATCGGCGACGGCGTTTTTGGCGTCGGCTCGGTGCCAGAGGAGCATGGTCCTTGGGTGTTGGCCGAGGATGCGGTCGAGCGCGGTGTTGGCTTCCCGGCAGACGCCGAAGCCGACTACGCGAAGTTCGTCGCCTTGGTGCTGGAAACCGCCTCGAGCGTCACGTGGTCGTGAGTGCCGCGAGGCCGGAACTGGACGCGGACGGGCATCTGGCGGACGCTTCCGAGTGGTCGCCGGCGTTGGCGCAGGAGTTCGCCGCCGAAGCCAACATCCGCTTGACGCCAGACCACCATGCCGTGATCAAGGCGGTGCGCGTCTTCCACGCAGAAACCGGCCTCGCTCCCCCGATGCGCCCACTCGTGCGCCTGGTGCGCGAACGGCTGGGGCCAAGGCTCGGCTCCAGCATCGCGCTCATGCGACTGTTCCCGTCCCGTCGCCCAAACGGCACGCCGCGCTCTGTGGCGCGTATCGCCGGCCTGCCCTGCCCCGAAGGTTGCCGCTGAGGACGCGTGCGCGAGCGACAACTCTCGAAGCGGGCACTAGGCTTTCTCGGAACTACGACCCAAAATCACCGGCATCGAATGCCACTGCCCTAGCCCTCCCCTTCCTCCGGGAGCTCCAGTAGCCGCTCGCCGCGCCATACGCCAACGACACGAACGAGGTTTGGCTCGGTTCGATTCATGTATCCCGCCCTATGGAATGACCCCTCCCCCAAAGCCGGAGGGCCGCCTCTACTGCGTCCCTTTGCTTCTTGCGTGGCTTACGACCTCACCGATGATGGTGATGGCCGGGGCCGACAGCGGGATTTCCTTAGTGGCATCAGCCAGTTCGCCGATTGTGGCCAAGTGCGTTTTCTGTTGCGGCAGGGTGGCGCGGGCGACTACAGCGGCGGGGGTTTCGGGCGGTGCGCCGTGGGCGATGAGCTGGGTGCAGAGGGCGGGCAAGGCTTCGAGGCCCATGTAAACCGCGAGGGTTTGCGCTGGGGCGGCGAGTTCAGGCCAGTCCAGATTGAATTCGCCGCCGGTGCGGTGGCCGGTGACGAAGCGCACCGAGTGGGCGACGTCCCGATGGGTGAGAGGGATGCCGGCGTAGGCCGCGCAGCCCAAGGCGGCGGTGATGCCGGGCACCACCTCGAATGGAATCCCGGCTTCGGTCAGCGCTTGCGTCTCTTCTCCGCCTCGGCCGAAGATGAATGGGTCCCCGCCCTTCAGGCGCACCACGCGGTGGCCAGCAGTTGCCTCCTTCACAAGCATCTCGTTGATGGCCTGCTGGCGGGTGCCGGGGAACGCCCGCCGCTTGCCGACGTGGACCTTGCGGGCGTCGCGACGACAGCGGGTCAGGATGTCCACGCCCACCAGATTGTCGTAGAGCACTACATCGGCCCGTTGCAGGCAGTGCAGGGCCTTGAGGGTCAAGAGGTCCGCATCGCCCGGCCCCGCACCGACGAGCGAGACCATGCCGACGGGTGGCCCGGCGCCGGCAAGTTCCTCGTCCAACAGGGCGTCTGCACCTTCGATGTCGCCACGAGCGAGGAGGTTCGGCAACCGGCCATCGAGAACGCGATCCCAGAATCGCTGTCGTTCGGCCACCGAGCCGAGGGCGGCGCGGATTCGCGAGCGCTTTGCCGAGAGGTAATCCGCCAGCGTGCCGACGCCCGCCGGCAGCGTGGCCTCGATCCGCTCTCGCAGCCGGCGTGCCAAGGTGGGCGATGCACCGCCCGTGCTGACGGCAACGGTTATCGATCCACGATCCACGAGCGCAGGGAACAGCGCATTGGAGAGGGCCGGAGAATCGACACAGTTGACGAGCGTGTTGCGTGCCTGGCAGGCGCGGCTGACGAAATCGTTGACTTCCGGGATTCCCGTTGCTGCAACGACGAGGAGGTGGCCGTCGCAATCGGATTCCTGCACGCGGCGGCGTTCCACTCGCACCTCGCGTTCCGCGCAATATGCTGCCGTGTCGGGGTGCATCGTCGGCGCGACGACCGAGACCCGGGCACCGGCGCCGACGAGAAGCTCGATCTTGCGCAAAGCGACCGGCCCAGCACCCACCACCAAGCAGGGCCGGTCCGTGAGGTCCAAAGCCAGCGGCAATGTGTCCGTTGGTTGCTCCCATGCGCTTGCGCCTTAGGGAATGGCGCGACGGCGTCATTCTAAGGCGCAAGCGCATAGGTAGGTGGAGGCTGGGCCAGGCGTCGAGCGCCAGCGAGGGGTTGGCGACTAGGCGGCTTGGCCGTCGGTGCGTCCGCGCAGATCGAGTCGGGTGGTGCCGCCAAGATAGTCGCGCAGCGCGTCGGGCACATGCACCACGCCCTCGCCGTCCTGGCCATTCTCGAGTACGGCAATCAGCGTTCGCCCCACTGCGAGGCCCGAGCCGTTGATCGTGTGGACGTACTCCACCGTTCCCCGCTCGCCCTCGCGATAGCGCGCCATCATGCGGCGGGCCTGGAAGTCGCGGAAGTTGCTGCACGAGGAAATCTCGCGGTAGCGGTTCTGGCCGGGCAGCCACACTTCGAGGTCCACCGTGCGGGCGGCAGAGAAGCCAAGATCGCCTCCGCACAGGAGCATGGTGCGGTATGGCAGTTCAAGCCGCTTCAACACCGCCTCTGCATGGGCTGTGAGTTCCTCCAACGCCTGCTCCGACTGCTCCGGCGCAACGATCTGCACGAGTTCCACTTTCTCGAACTGGTGCTGGCGAATGAGGCCGTGGGTGTCCTTGCCGTAGGACCCCGCCTCGCTGCGGAAGCAGGGGGTGTGGGCAACGAATTTGAGCGGCAGTTCGTCCTCGCCTAGGATGCTCTCGCGAACGAGGTTCGTGACCGGAACTTCCGCCGTGGGGATCAGGTACATGCCGTCCTGCCCCACCGCAAAGAGGTCGTCCTCGAACTTGGGCAACTGCCCCGTGCCGGTCATCGCGTCGCGGCCAACGATGTAGGGCACATAGACCTCTTCGTAACCATGCTCCCCGGTATGCATGTCGAGCATGAACTGCGTGAGCGCGCGGTGCAGGCTCGCGACCGGCCCGCGCAGCACGGAGAACCGCGCACCGGACATCCTCGCCGCCGCGGCCGTGTCGATTTGCGCGCCGCCAAGGGCGACGTGGTCGAGCGGATCGAAGTTGAATGCCGACGGCTCGCCCCAGCGACCGAGTTCGGCGTTGGCGCTCTCGTCCTCACCGGCGGGAACGTCGCCGTCGGGAACATTGGGCACAGCCAACGCGAAGTCAGCAAGCTCTGCCTGCGCCGCCTCCGCCCGCACCTTGACGGCGTCCAGTGCGCTGCCGAGCTCCCCCACCGCCGCCACCAGTGGCGCGATGTCCTCGCCAGCGGCTTTCGCCTTGCCGATCCGCCTCGAGGCGATGTTGCGTTCGTGCTGGAGGCGTTCTGTTTCGGTCTGGAACCGTCGGCGGCGTTCCTCAATCTCGCGGAATCGCGCAACGTCCAGCGCAAAGCCGCGCACCGCGAGCCGTTCGGCAATCGCATCGATGTCGCGTCTGAGGAGCCGAAGATCGATCACGACCAGATGCCTGCAAGGCGATGCCCCAAGGCCGCGGCGGCGATGCACAGAACCGCCGTGGCGCCAGCATAGAGCGCCGCCAATGCCATGCGGCCATGCGCCGCAAGGTTGAGCACGTCCATCGAAAACGCGGAGAAGGTGGTGAACGCGCCGAGCACCCCAACCACGAGGAAGGGGCGCCCGAAGGAGTCAAACCAAGGGCTGCCCGCCAAAGATGCCACGAGCACCCCGATGGCGAGGCAGCCGGCGACGTTCACAGTGAGGGTGCCCCAGGAGAACGCGTGTGCCGCAGAACCCGGCAGCAAGGCCACCAGCACGAAGCGCGCCACCGCACCGATGGCGCCGCCGGCAGCAACCCAGGGGAGAGCCGCCAGCAGCCCTTGTGAGCCTTGGGCGAACGCTGCGCTCAATTGCGCCCCACGTCGGGGTCGTACTTGCGCAGTTCCGCGCGGCCCACCACGAGGTGATGCACTTCGTCTGGCCCGTCGGCGATGCGCAAGGTTCGCTGCCCTGTGTACATGCCCGCCAGCGGCGTCCACTGCGACACGCCGGTCGCGCCGTGGATCTGGATCGCCTGATCGATGATCTGGCAGACCCGCTCGGGCACCATCGCCTTCACCATGTGCACCCAAACCCGCGCTTCCTGATTGCCGAGGACATCCATCGCCTTGGCGGCTTTCAGCACCATCAGGCGCATGGCCTCGATCTCGATGCGGGCGCGGGAAATGACTTCGAGGTTCTTGCCGAGCTGGGCGATCGGCCGACCGAAAGCTTCCCGTGACATGCCGCGCCGCACCATGAGGTCAAGCGCGCGTTCCGCCTGCCCCACCGACCGCATGCAGTGGTGGATGCGGCCCGGCCCCAGCCGGCCTTGGGAAATCTCGAAGCCGCGGCCTTCGCCGAGGATCATGTTCTCCTTCGGCACCCGGCAGTTCTCGAATTTGATGTGCATGTGGCCGTGTGGGGCGTCGTCGTGGCCGAACACGGTCATCGGTTCGATGATGTTGACGCCGGGATTGTCGCGGGGCACCAGAATCTGGCTCTGCTGACGGTGGCGCGGGGCGGTGGGATCCGTCTGCACCATGGTGATCATGATCTTGCAGCGGGGATCGCCGGCGCCGGAAATGTAGAACTTCTCGCCGTTGAGCACCCATTCGTCGCCGTCGAGACGGGCTTGGGTGGCGATTTGCTTTGCATCCGACGAGGCAAGGTTCGGCTCCGTCATCGCGTAGGCCGAGCGGATTTCGCCGTTCAGGAGGGGCTTCAGCCACTTCTCCTTTTGTTCGGGGGTGCCGTAGCGTTCGAGCACCTCCATGTTGCCGGTGTCCGGGGCGCTGCAGTTGAGGCACTCGGAGGCAATCGGGTTCTTGCCGAGTTCGGCGGCAATAAACGCATAGTCGAGGTTCTTGAGGCCTTCGCCGGTGTCGGCGTCCGGCAGGAAGAAGTTCCACAGGCCGTTGGATTTGGCCTTGTTCTTCAGCCCGCCCAAGATGTCCTCCTGGCGCGGCGAAAGGCTCCAGCGGTCACCGTGCTCGCCAGCGGCCTCTTGATAGGCTGGCGTCTGTGGCTCGATTTCGGTATCGATGAAGTTCTTGACGGCGAGATAGAGGGGCTCCACCTCGTTGCTCATCACCAGATTGTTGAGGTCGCTTTGCAGATCCGCCACGGCTGCTTCGGCCATCGGTTCCCCCTTCGTGGTCGCTTGGCTTTAGGTTTGACGCGAAAGCGGCGTATTCTAGCGGGTTTCCCGGCGCGCAAGGCACCGCCTACACCCATGCCAACCGATCTTGCTCATGCCGTTGCAGCCGAAGTGCGGGCAGTTCCGCGCCTGCCCGCCGGCTTCGACGTTCGGCTTGCACTGCCTGGCAGCAAGTCGATCGCGCTGCGCCAGCTCTTGATTGCATCGCTGGCGCCAGTGCCGACGCGGCTGACCGGCATTCCCCGCTGCGACGATGTGGACGCGATGCTCGATGCCGTGGGTCGGCTCGGCGGAACCGTCGAACGCGACGGTGACGGTGCGTTGATCTCGCCGCCGCCACGAACGCACCGAGACGTGTCGCTGCACCTCGGCATGAGCGGTGTGTCGCTGCGGTTCCTGATCGCTCGCGCCGCGCTCAACGCGGGTTCGACACAAATCGGCGGGCATCCGCAGCTTTCGCGGCGGCCGAACGGGGACTTGCTCGATGCGCTTCGGCACCTCGGCTGTCAGGTGTCGGCGGGCGACGACGGCTTTGCCCCGGTGACCGTGCGGGGGCCTTCGCGCCTGGGTGCCGAGACGAAGCTCCGCACGTCTGTCAGCAGCCAGTTTCTTTCTGCCCTGCTGCTGTCTGCGCCGGCGTTTCCCGAAGGACTGACGATCCATCTCGAGGATGAACGCGCAAGCGCGTCCTATGTGGCACTGACGACGGCGGAGATGGCGCGGCGCGGTGTCGAGGTGCTCGCGCCGGACGATCGCACGTTGGTGGTGCCGCCGGCGCACTACACCGGGGGCGACGCCAGCATCGAGGGCGATGCGAGCGCAGCCACCTATCACGCCGCGCTCGCAACACTGCATGGCGGGACGGTGACGCTCACCAACCTCGGCGAATCCACCGTGCAGGGCGACTACGCCTTCATCGGCCTTTGCGAACGCCTCGGTGCAACGATTCGTCGCGAGTCCGATCAGGTATGCGTTCACGGCGCCAAGGTGCTCCGCCCACTAGGGAACATTGACATGAGCAACATGCCCGACGCGGCACCGACGCTCATGGCCATGGCGCCATTCCTGCCCACGCCCACCCGCATCACCGGCCTCGCAACCCTCCGCATCAAGGAGTGCGACCGCATCGCCGCCGGCTGCACGGAACTCCGGCGCGCCGGCGTTACCGTGGAAGAGTTCGAAGACGCCATGACCGTCCATCCCGCAAGCGAACTCCGCCCTGCCTGCTTCGCCACCTACGAAGACCACCGCATGGCCATGTCCATGTCGGTCCTCGCCAGCCGAATCGGCGCCTGCCAAATCGAGGACCCAGCCTGCGTAGCCAAGACCTACGCCGACTACTGGGACGATTTCGAGCGTTACACCCCGTAGGGGCGAGGCTTGTCCTCGCCCGTGTTGGTCAAGCCGATCCCCTGCATGACGCGAACGCAGGCGAGCACAAGGGTTGCCCCTACGACTACCTCGCCGTCATCGGGCTGGCAGGGCTTCGTACACGAACTCTCCGTCAGACAGGAAGGGAACCGCATCCCCCCATCTGGTGCCATCGGTGGCGTGGATGGGTTCGGCGCTGTATTGGGTCAGGTACACGCGGCGTTGGCTTTGGGTGGTGTTGGGGGAGCTTCGGTGCAGGCTGGTGCTGGAGAAGACAGCGACGCTGCCGGCCGGGGCTTCGATGAGCACGCCCGGGTCGTTGCCTTCGTAGCCGATTAGGTCATTGGTGCCCTGCTCTTGGCGATGCGCGAAGACGTGGTTGCGCGAGCCGGCACGTTCGTGCGGAAGCACCGAGATGGTACCGTTGTCGGCGTTCACGTCGTCGAGGGCACACCAGCAGGTGAGGTAGGGCCGGTGGACGTTGCCGGGGTCGCGGAACTGGACGTAGCCGGAGTCTTGGTGCCAGGCGAACTTCATGCCGGGATCAGTGCCGTCGGCGCTCGCTGCGCCCTTCACCACCCATTGCTCGTTGAACAGGAACACGTCCGGGCCGAGGAAGGCGGTGGTGATCTCGCGCATCAGGTCGCCGAAGATGAAACCGGGCAAGCGTTCGCTGTCGCGGTAGCGGCGGCTGATGAAGTAGCGCTTGCCGCGATGGGTGATGCCGAGCACATCGGTGCCGAGCTTGTCGAGGTGGCGATCCATGCGGGCGACAGAGGTGGCGCATTCGGCGCGCAGCATGGCGAGGTCCACGGCGTCGATCACAGACTCGAGAACGGTGAAGCCGCTCAGCTCGAACTCCTCGCGATGGCGGCGCCGGACCCGAGACGCGCTCTCGGCAACGCCCTCTTGCATGGTCGAATTCACTTTAGGATTCCTTCACAACTTACTCTTTAAATTTTCTATTTCGTCCGTACAAATGGCGTCTGCACGTGCCGAGCGTCAGCCGTCACGGCAACCTGCTTGGCGCAAGAGGCCAACCCCCCCGCCATTTGCTCACAACTTGCACGCGTCCTGCAAGCGCCGGCGACGCCCCGTACGCTGGCGCGTGTACACTGCCACCATGCGCAAAGTTCTGGTTGTGGACGACGACGCGCACATCCGCGATGTCGTGTGCTTTGCCCTCCGGCGCGAGGGGTTCGAGACCGTGGAGGCCGGCGACGGTCGCTCGGCGGTGACCGAGTTCGAGCGCAACGCACCAGATCTCGTGATCCTCGACATCCTCATGCCCGAGGCCGATGGTCTTGAGGTTTGCCGCACATTGCGCGCGGACAGCAACGTCCCGATCCTCTTCCTCTCGTCCAAGGACGCGGAGGTCGATCGCATCGTCGGGCTGGAAGTGGGAGGCGACGACTACATCACCAAGCCTTTCTCTCCGCGCGAGCTGGCGGCGCGGGTGAAGGCACAGTTCCGGCGCCAGGACGCACTTGCCTTCCCCGCCGCCGAGGCCGTGCAGTTCGGGCCGTTGCAGATGAATCTCGCGGAACGCACCGCCACCATTAACGGCGCGCCACTCTCGCTCACGCGCACCGAGTTCGGCCTGCTCGCCACCCTCGCCCGCCACCAAGGCCGGGTGCTGGACCGCGACGAACTGGCAAGCGGCGCATATCCCGGCCATCGCGTGGTCAGCGACCGCACCATCGACAGCCACGTGCGCCGGCTGCGCGCGAAACTGCGGGAGGTGGGAGCGGACCTTATCCAGACGGTTCACGGCGTGGGCTTTCGGCTCGCACATCCATGATCCGCGTCCGTCTGCGGACGGTCATCCTCGTCGTCAGCCTGTTCGTGCTGGTGCTGCCGCTGGCAGGCATTCAGGTGCTTCGGCTCTACGAAAGCGCGCTGGTGCGGCAGACGGAATCCGAACTCATCGCCCAGGCGGGGCTGATCGCCGCCACGTTCCGTACGCGCTATGGCGAGACGGTTGCAGAGTCAGGCTTGGTCCTGCACGGGGAGCTTGCCAGTAGCGAGCCGCGCTTTGCGGAACTGGACTTGGCCGACTCCCCGGTGCATGAACCATATCCCGGTGGAACACCCGGCCCGGCACCGACTCCGACAGCGTCCAGCCTCGGCAAGGCCATTGAGCCCGTGCTCGCCGAGGCGCGGAGCCTAACGCTGGCGCAAATCCGCTTGGTGGATGCGCAAGGCGTGGTGGTCGCCAGCACCGGCGACGATGTGGGCACGTCCCTGGCGGCCGTGGAGGAAGTCGAGGCGGCGCTTGGCGGGCGTTGGTCCAGCCGCTTGCGGCAACGCGACGCCTCGGCGGTCGCGACGATCATCCGCAGTGCGGGGCTGCTTGTGTATGTCGCGAGCCCGATCATGTTCGACGATCGCGTGATTGGCGCCGTGCTGCTGTGGCGCACGCCGGCGACGATCTTGCAGGCGCTGCAGCACAAGCGAGACCTGCTGTTGCAGGCGGCGCTGTTGCTGCTCGTCGTGGTGGTGGCAACGGCCATCGTCACGTCGCGGCTGGTCGTGTTGCCGGTGCAGCGGCTGGCCGCCGGGGCGGGTCGCATCGCCCGCGGTGAGGCTACCGAACTGGACGCGGGTCCGTACCGCACGGTGGAGATCGCCCAGCTTGCCGAGAGCCTGGAGGCGATGGCCGAGAGCCTGCAACGCCGCAACAGCTACATCAGAGACCTAGCGCGCAGCGTGAGTCACGAATTCAAGACGCCCATTGCGGCCATGTCGGGCGCCCTGGAGGTGCTCTCCGACCACATCGACGAAATGGCGCCCGAGGAACGCAGCCGCTTTCTTGCCAATCTTTCGAGCGACGTGGAACGGCTGGCGCGGCTTACCGGTCGCCTGCTGGAGCTGGCCCAGGCGGACATGCCCCGGCAGCCAGCACATGCACCGCGCTGCACCGTAGCCGAAGTCCTCGGAGACGAAGACCAAATGGCGGGCCTTGACCTCGCGGTGGAGGGCGCGGTCGATGCCGCACTGCCTCTGGAGGCGGAGTCGCTCGGCTCGGTTCTGCAGAACCTGGCCGAAAACGCAGCTCAGCACGGCGCAAGGCGGCTCCGCATTGCGGTGCATGTGGCGCCTGCGCTTGCGCGAATCGAAATCACCGACGACGGCCAGGGCGTCTCTGAAGCAAACGCCCGCAAGATGTTTGAGCCATTCTTCACCACGCGCCGAGACCAGGGCGGCACCGGCCTCGGCCTCGCCATCGTCCGCTCGCTCATAGGTGCCGCCGGCGGCACGGTCAAGCATGTCCCTACCGAATCAGGAACGGCGTTTCGGATCGAGCTGCCGGCGCGGTAAGCGAGGCCCTTCCTGATGCGGGGAGTCAGTAGCCGAGTTGCTTGTCGATGACGCCCTCTAGCTCTTCACCGCGCCGCAAACGTTCGAGGTTGCGCAGAAAGCGTTCCATGTTGCGGCCAGCGCGGAACTGGCTGGCACCAGCGGTGTGGGGGGTCATCACCACGTTGGGGAGCGACCAGAGGGGGCTGTCGGCCGGCAGCGGTTCGCGCGGCACGACGTCGAGGCCGGCACCGCGAATCTGGCCGGACTCCAATGCCGCCACGAGGTCGTCTTCCACCATGACTTCGCCTCGCGTCACATTGACCAGAAACGCGGTTTCCTTCATGCGGGCGAAAGCGGCGGCGTCGAACTTGCCTCGGGTTTCCGGGGTGAGCGGCGTGCAGATGGCCACCACATCCGAGCGCGCCAGAAGCTCGTCAAAGTAGCCCTCCCCTTGCACCTCGGGCACTTCTGGCGAGGGCACCACCGGCTCGCGGTCCATGGCGATCACGTCCATGCCGAAGGCGGCCGCGCGGCGCGCCATGGCGCGGCCCGTACCGCCGAAGCCGAAGATGCCCATCGTGCTGCCGGTGAGTTCCACTTCCTGATAGCGCATCTCGGGGCGGTGGTTCCAGGAATCCGGGCCGTAGCGCAGCGCCGCCGCCAACTGTCGCGTGAGCATGAGCAGCAGGCCAAAGCCGGTGTCTGCCAGATGGTCGCCGACGAGGCCCTTCTCGCTCGTGAGCACTACGTCGCCGTCACGGAACTCGTCGTAGAGGAAAGCATCGACCCCCGAAGAGATGGCGTGAACCCAGCGCAGGTTCTGGGCACCGAGATACATGCGGCGGGAGACGAAGCCGAACACCACATCCGCATCGGCGATCTCGGTCTCGGCGCCCTGGGGGTTCGTGACCACCACCTCGGCGTCGCCTCCGGCCTCGCGAATGCGCGCCACATCTTCGTCGCTCACCTCGCGCAGGGTGAGGCCCGGAATGACAACTACCTTCATGGCGAACTCCTTGGATTGTGAGTTTTGGGGCCGTTGGAGGGAAGGCATTTTGCCCTCCCTAGCGCCGATAGGCGCCTTTCTTGGCCAATGTCGGTCAGCGCGCCTATGGCGGCGAGGGGAGGCAGAATGCCTTCCCTCCAACGACCCTCTTTGCTGGCGAGGCTCGACCTAAACAAACTCTACAGACACTTGGCCGATGCCCTTGGCCGTGCCGGCATCGAAGTCGCCGTGGAGCCGACATGCGTCGGTGACGGCGTGCTTGCCGAACGAGCCGGTGATGACGCGGTTGCCGGGTTCGAGCGCTCGGCCGAAACGGGCTAGCTGACGCGCGAGGGCAGCGAGGGAGTCGAAGTGGTCGTCGATGTGGCCTGCTGCGGCGACGCTTTCGAGTTCGCTACCGTCGAGGGAGAGGCGCACGGACACGTCCGCGAAGGCAAAGCCGCGCCAATCGAGCACGCGGGGCTCTCCCACCACAATGCCCCATTGCGAGAGATCGTCCGCGAGGCGGTCAGCCGTCGTCGCGCCGGGGGACAAGCGCCGCTCGTTCAGCTCGAACCCGGCGCAAACGGACTCCACGGCCTCGAGAGCATCGTCTCGCGTGGCACCCGCGCCAAGTTGGCTGCCCATCGTGAAGCAGAACTCGTTCTCGACTCCCGGCGTCATGATGCCGGCCCGTTCGACTTTCGCGCCACTCGGGAACACGCGCTCCGGCAAGATGAAGCCAAACGGGCGGAATCCCGGCCCCATGCTGTCGCGGGCGCCGCCGGAAGTGAGTCCTACCTTCCAGCCGGCCACCTCGCGCTCGCCTAGCACGTCAAGCTGGCGCCGCAGGCCTGCATCGAGTTCTTCTTGCGACGGAAATCCGGTTTCAGACATCGGCATGGTCCTCGATCCTGCCCCGCCAGCCGAGCACGGCCTCCGGATCGCGCGCCGCCGCCGGCATCCCGAAGGTGGGCGTCACCGGCACCAGCACCCGATCGACACCGAGGTTGCTCAGCGCCTTGAGTTCACCCAAGTCCTCGGGGCAACTCACGGTGACTTCGAGCTTGGACGGATCCCGGCCATTCGCCTCGGCGGTCTCCCGCGCCAGCGCGATCAGCTCCGCCGATGCGCCTCGGGCGGGGAAGAAGCCGTCACCGAGCCGTCCAGCGCGCCGCGCCGCCGCCTTCGAATGGCCGCCGACGATGATCGGCACATGCCCATCCACCGGTTGCGGTCGGCAATAGGCGCCGTCGAACTGCACGAACTCTCCCGCGAAGGAAGGCCGATCCTGGCCCCAAAGGGCGCGCATCGCCGCCACGTATTCGTCTGTGCGGGCAGCCCGTTCGTCGAATTGCGCGCCAATGACATCGAACTCCTCTCGGAGCCAGCCGACGCCAATGCCGAGCAGTATGCGACCGCCGGTCATGCGATCGAGCGTGGCCACCTGCTTGGCGGTGATGACGGGGTTGTGTTGCGGCACGATCAGGATGCCGGTGCCGAGCTTGATGCGACTTGTCTGTCCGCCCACGTAGGCCATCCAGACGAGCGGGTCGGGCAGCGGAAAGTCGTGCGCCCCACCGGCCATCTTGCCGTCTTCCGAATACGGGTAGGCGGATTCGTAGCCCTCCGGTACCACCGTGTGCTCGACGGTCCAGGCAGACTCGAACCCGGCCTCCTCCGCCGCCTGCACGAGTTCCACCGCCGCCGTGCCATCGACGTAGCGGCCCGTGTTGCAGTAGCGCAATCCGAACTTCATCCCATCCCCCGTGGCTGCATGCGCTCATGCTAACAGCCTGTCGGACTTTGCCGCGCCCGGGCGGCGAAGTGCGACAGGCTGTTAGCCGTAGCTGCGAGCGAACGCGAGCACGAAGGCCAGCAGTTCGCGCCAGCGAACTGCCGACGCGCCCTCCAGGGCGCGCTAACAGCCCGCCGGTCGAATCCGGCTGCCGCGAGCCGAACGCTGGCGCCGGCGTGCCGCAAAGGCATAACATCCGGCGCGTCATCCTGTTCGGAAGGGCCATGCGCGTTCGGCTGGCTTCGTGTCTGGCGTTCCTTGCCGCGTTTCTGGCGTTCCTCGCCGCCTGCTCCGCTTCTGCGGAGCCGGTGCGTGTCTATCTGATGCTGACCACGGCAACCGCCCCGCTCGGCAGCGTCACCGAACTGCAGCTCATCAACACTTCGGGCGAGGATCTGCGCTTCACGGGGGACCTCTTCAACCATCGTGGCGAAGCGCTCGGCACGGCCGGGGCGTCCCTTAGCGATGCGCCGCTCGCGCCCGGCGCACGCTTGGCGCTCACGTCCGCTGCGCTGGAAACGCGCTTCGACACCGAAGCCTGGACGCAGCCGGCCATGCTCGAAGTTAGCGCCGATGTGGAGAACGCCTCGTTCGTGGCCATGCTGCGGCTCCGGAGCGCGCCCCATGGCTGGACCACCAACGTCAACTGCGTCGCGGAAGGCGCGGTGCACAGTGTCGAGGGCATCGATCAACCGGACAGCACCTACATTCGCTTCGTCAACACCACGGACGAACGCATCACCAACATTCGTGGAACCTTGCGGGACGCAGACGGTGACGTTGTTGGCACGGCCAATCGCCGGCTGCTCGCTTCCCTTCAGCCCAAGGCGGGGGCCTGGCTAAGCGCGGCTCGCCTCGCGCAACTCGTCGGCAGCCGCTGGAGCGGTCAGGCAAGCCTGTACGTCTCCCACCATCCGGGGCTGAAGCTGATGAACCTCAACATCATCGGCAACGAGACGTTCGTGAACTTCTCTTGCCTCGACCGGGCGCCCAACATGCGGGGGATGGAAGCCACCGCCCGCTACTCCGTCACCTTCACGGCGCGATGGAACGCAGCCGACCACGGCACGGTGCCGGCCGGCGCGCACTTCACAACGCTCGCGGGAGCGGCCGTCAATGCCGATGCCGATCTGTGGGTGCCGGGAGAGCTTGCGACGAGTGGCCTTGAGAACCTGGCCGAACTCGGCCAGACCTCGACGTTCCTGGCCGAGATTGCCGCGAAGACCGACGCCGGCGATGCCGGCGAGAGCGTAACGAGCAGTGGCACCGGTGCCACCGGAACGAGCGTCTTTGAACTGACCGTCTCCCGCGACCTGCCCAATTTCACTTTCGGCAGCATGATCGCGCCGAGCCCGGACTGGTTCGTGGGGCTCTCCGAGTTCCCCCTCCTCGATGGCGAAGGCCGCTGGATCGAGGATACCGGCGACATGGGGCTGCCGGCCTGGGACGCCGGCACCGAAACCGGCACCGAGTTCAGCCTGAGCGGCACCGCCACCAACCCACAACAACCCATCAGCCTCCTGACGGAAACCGTCGGCGGCACGGTGGAGTTCAACCGCGGCACCATAGGCGGCAGCTACCTCGCCACCATTCGCTTTCGTCGCATTCCGTAGGGGCGGGGCTTGTTCCCCGCCCGTCTTGAATTCGACACGACGAACTCGTCGAAGCACAGCAGTTCGCGCAAGCGAACTGCCAACGCGACCGTCAGGGCGCGCCGGGACGGGGCATCCCCGCCCCCACGAACCCGCGTTCTGCAGCGCAAGCTCCTGGCTGCGTGCGCTATAGTCGAAAGGCAGCCTAGCCGAAGCCACGAGGGGGAGCGATGCGCAACGGATATCGAGTGATTGACACGGATTCGCACCAGATGGAGCCGCCGCGCATCTGGACGGACTACATTGATCCCGTGTTTGCGGACCGGGCTCCCCGCATCGGTGACATGGGCAATGGCCGGCCGGGGATGATGGCGGAAGGGGAACCCATCACCAAGCAGGACGGCAGCTATCCGATGCATTCGGAAGAGTTCCATGAAGCGGCTGCACGAGGCATGGAGAAGCACGAACAGTCGCGAGCGGAGGGGTTCAGCGCCGAGGCGCGGCTGCGCGACATGGACGCGCACGGCATCGACGCCCAGGTGCTCTATCCGACCGTGGGCGGGCAGATGCTCGGCAAGGAGTGGAACGACCCAGAGTTGCTCGCTGCGGTGTGCCGGGCCTACAACGACTGGAGCATCGAGTATTGCAGCGCGGCGCCGGGACGTCTGCGAATGGCCGCCATGCTGCCGGTGCAGGCACCGGATCTCGCGCTCGAGGAGGCGGAGCGCATGGACGCGAAGGGCGCAGCCGGCTTCTACGTGCGCCCCAACCCCGTTTGCGGGCGCAATCTCTACCATTCGGATTACGACCCGCTTTGGAGCCGCATCGAGGACTTGGCCCGGCCACTGTGCATCCACGACTCCGGCTCGCCCTACCTGCCGTCCTATGGCGAGCGCATGGACACCCACACCTCCGGCCACATCATTGCCCACCCTTTCGAGGCGATGGTGGCGATGATGAGCCTCATCTGGTACGGCGTAATCGAACGCCATCCGAAGCTTTCGGTCGTGCATGTGGAAGCCGACGCCGGCTGGCTGCCCTACTGGCTGCAGCGCATGGAGCAGCACTGGGACTTCTCCGGCAACGCGGAGCATCCGGAACTCAGGCGACGGCCGACGGAGTACTTCAAGTCCAACTTCCTCGTGGCCTGCCGCGGCGACGAAATGACGCTGCCAGCGGTGTGCGAACTGGTCGGCGACTCCTACGTCACCTTCAACACGGACTACCCTCACCCCGATGGCACCTGGCCCGCCGGCATGGCAGACCTCGAGAAGCAGCCGCTGCCCGAAGAGAGCATCCGCAAGATCTACTGGGACAATGCTGCCCCGGTGTTCGGCGTCGCCTGATCTCGGACTTTGGGGCGGGATTCAGCCAGGGTTTCCACGCCGCAGAGAAGGCTCCCTCTCCTCCGGGGTGCTATGCGGGATGTCGAGGCGCGCCCTTACGAGGCGTCCGCCACGTCTCGAACTTGGCCTACCCCGTAAACGCCTGTATCCCCGTCTGTGCTCGGCCCAGGATCAACGCATGGATGTCGTGGGTGCCTTCGTAAGTGTTGACGGTTTCGAGGTTCATGGCGTGACGGATGACATGGTACTCGTCGCTGATGCCGTTGCCGCCGTGCATGTCGCGGGCCATGCGGGCGATGTCGAGGGCCTTGCCGCAGTTGTTGCGCTTGAGCAGGGAAATGTTCTCGATGGCAAGGCGGCCTTCGTCGAATAGCCGGCCCATGCGCAGGCAAGCCGTTAGGCCCAAGGTGATTTCGGTCTGCATGTCCACCAGCTTCTTCTGGATAAGCTGATTGGCAGCGAGTGGGCGGCCGAACTGGGTGCGCTCCAAGGTGTACTCCCGGGCAGCGGCCCAGCAGAACTCGGCGGCACCCATCGAGCCCCAGGCGATTCCGTAGCGGGCGCGGTTCAGGCAGCCGAAGGGGCCGCCGAGGCCCGATGCATTCGGCAGCAGGTTGCCTTCCGGCACCAGCACGTCCTCGAGCACGATCTGGCCGGTAGCCGATGCCCGCAGGCTCATCTTGCCCTCGATCTTGGGGGTCGAAAAGCCCGGCATGTCGCGTTCCACGACAAAGCCGCGAATGCGGCCCTCGAGCTTGGCCCAAACCACGGCCACGTCGGCGATGGGCGCGTTGGTGATCCACATCTTGGCGCCGTTCAGCAAGTAGCCATCGCCGGTCTTCTCGGCCTTGGTAACCATGCTGCCGGGGTCGGAACCGTGGTCGGGCTCTGTGAGACCGAAGCAGCCCACCCACTCGCCGGACGCCAGCTTCGGCAGGTAGCGCATGCGCTGCTCTTCGCTGCCGTAGGCGTGGATGGGATGCATCACGAGCGAGGATTGCACGCTCATGGCCGAGCGATAGCCGGAGTCCACCCGTTCCACTTCCCGCGCCATCAGCCCGTAGGAAACGTAATTCACGTTGGCGCAGCCATACTTCGCCGGCAAGGTCGCGCCGAGCAGACCCAACTCGCCCATCTCGTTCATGATTTCGCGATCGAAGCGTTCGTGCCGGTTGGCCTCGATCACGCGCGGCATGAGCTTGTCCGTGGCGTATTGTCGCGTGGTGTCCTGAATCAGGCGTTCGTCGCCGGATAGCTGCTCGTCGAGCAAGAGCGGGTCGTTCCACACGAATGCGGGAATCTCTGCCATGTCGGTTCCTTTGGCGTGTTTTCGAATTAGGTTTGGCGCCTGTCGCGGGCACGACGAATTTGGTCGCGAAGATCCTGAGCCACTTGACGGGAGGCGGCGGCGTAGGTCTTGCCCGTACCGGCATAGATGATGCTGCGCGACGCGTTCACCACGATGCCTTGGCCGTTTGCGTCGACGCCACTGGCAAACACCTGCCGAAGCTCGTCGGCACCGCCCCCCTGGGCGCCTACGCCGGGCACGAGAAACGGCAGCGTCGGCGCGGCGCGGCGCACCTCGGCGAGTTGCTCGGGGAAGGTGGCACCCACGACCAGAGCGAGGTTGTCCACATCCCGGCCTTGCATCTCTCTCGCCACCTTGAGATAGGCGGGGTCGTCCTGCGGCTGTTCTTGCAACCAGGCGCTGGTGGGGTTGGATGTGTGGCACAGCACCACCACGCCGCGCCCCTCGTGTTCGGCAAAGGCGGCGATGCTGTCCCACCCCTGAAAAGGGTTCACGGTGGCGGCATCGGTGTCGTAGCGTTCGAAGAGCTCGCGGGCATACATGCGGGCAGTGGAACCCACGTCGCCCCGCTTGGCATCGACGATCACCGGAATACCGGGGTGCGCCGCGTGAATGTGCTCGATCAGGCGCTCGAGGTCTTCCTCGGCGCCTTCGGCGTTGAAGAAGGCGATGTTGGGCTTGAAGGCGCAGACAAGGTCTGCGGTGGCGTCGACGACTTCGCGGCAGAAGCGGAGCAGCGCATCGGGCGCTTGCGAAAGGTGGCTTGGCAGGCGCTCGCGCACGGGGTCGAGTCCCACACACAGCGCGGAATCGCTACGGGCCCATGATTGACGCAGGCGCTGACCGAAGGAATCAGCCACGAATGTCCTCCAGCAGGGACTCGTCCGCCAGCACCGCCCGCACCGTCTCAACCACGGCCTGGGTTTGGGAATCCACTTCGAGGTTGACGCGATCGCCCACGGACGCTGTGTCGAACGTGGTGCGGGCCAGCGTTTCGGGAATCAGGCTCACTGAGAGCGTTGCCGCGACGCGGTCCAGTTCAGCGATGGTGAGGCTCGCGCCGTTGAGCGCCACGAAGCCCTTCGGCATGAGATAGCGCAGCCACTCCTGCGGCACCTCTACCGTCAGAACGCGCCTGCCCTCCCCTGCTTCCAGCGCCACGATGGGCACGGAGGCGGCGATGTGGCCGGAGAGGATATGCCCTCCCACCTCGTCGCCGACGCGAAAGGAGCGCTCCACGTTCACTTGGCTGCCCGGTGTGAGTTTGCCTAGGTTGGTGAGCTCGGTGGTTTCCTGGATAAGGTCGAAGGCTACCGTGCCGCCTTGCACGGCGGTGGCGGTTAGACAACAGCCGTTGATGGCGACGGAGGCACCGGCTTGCAGACCCTCGGCGGTATCGTTAAGAGCGATGGACAGCGTGGTGACGCCACCCGTTCGCGACACGTCCACGACGCGGCGGACCGCCTGCACTATGCCGGTGAACATGGTTTGTACCGGGCCCTCGGAGGGAGGGCGTCTCGCTGACGCGCCCAAAGGGCGCGCCCCTGACACCCGAGAGGGCGCGTAGCTTCGTGGTCGACAAAGGTCTGGCGTACGGCGCCGCGCGGGGAGGGCGAGACGCCCTCCCTCCAAAAGCGCGCGGTTGGCGGCGTTCTAGATGCCAGCCGCTTCAAGCTCGGCGCGGCGCTTGCTTTCGTTGTCGATGTAGCGGATCCACTGTTGGGTGATCCGCTCGGCGCTGCTCTCTTCGGCGTCGCGAGCGGTGCGGCGGGCCTTGACGAAGGTGGCGCGGGCCTCGCGCAGTTCGTCGAGGTTGAACTGGCACATGCCGAGGACGATCTCGACGTTGTAGAGCTTCTTGATGCCGCCCTTGTCCATCGCCCGCTCTGCCGCCGTGCGGCACTTGGAGAACTCGTCCTTCTCCAGATAGAGCGAAGAGAGGCGGTCGTAGATTTCGCCGTCGTCCGACTTGCTGCCAGCTTCCTCGAAGATGCCGATGGCCGAATCCACTTCCTGCGCCAACTGATACGCCTGGCCGATCTGCTGCAGGTTGCGCGGGCTGCGCTCCACCAGCTCCGCGTCGAGGCCAGCCTGCATGTACTTGGCGCCCCGCCACGGCACTTCGTTCTGCATCAGCAAGCCGCCGAAGGTCATCACGTCGGACTCCTTGTCGAGGAATCCTGCCACGTGGGCGGCCTCGAACGCCATGAGCTGCTCGCGTTCCTGACCTTCCTGACCATAGACGCCGGCAAGCTGAATCCAATACTGCCGCTTGGGGAAGTCGCGCACGAGGATCTCGAGAATCTCGATCACGCGATCGTAGTTCTCCATCTCGAAATGGGCGTAGTTGAGCATTGCCCACCAGTTCTCGCGCACGGTCAGTTCCCGGCTCTGCGCCAGGGTGATGGCGGCCTCGAGTGCTTGTGCGGCGGCGGGGAAGTCCTTGCGCTGGAAGTGAATCTGTCCGACCAGAATGTACTCGGAGGGCCCCGGGTTGTAGGAGATGGCGAACCAGCGCTTCATGTAATCGAGCGCGGTGTCGAAGTTCTCCTCCTGAAGGTGAAGCTGGGAGAGCGTCTTGAGCGTGCCTTGCTCCAGCGCCTCCGTAATCTCCGGGACTTGGGCGAGGAGCTGTTCGTAGTGATGCAGCGTCCTGGGGGTGTCGTCCTTGTCGTTGTAGTAGATCACTGCCAGCATCTGGTGAACCTGGCCGAGTTCGTTGCCGTTGTATCGACGCTGGCGCTCCAGCATTTCGAGCAGGATGGTGATTGCACCATCCGGGTCGCGGGGGACCTCGCAGTTATCGGGATCGTCCGGGCAGGGATCGATCAGCTCCTGCGCCTGGCCGAACTTGCGGTAGGTGGTTTCCGACATGTTGGGCACCCGTCGCCGTTCCGCGTCCTCCGTTAGGACAGGGGTCGGCGGGAAGCCGTCGAGCCGAGGCACCTCGGCGGCGTACGCCGCACCGGGCAAGATGCCCTGATGGCTGTCCGGCGCCACCGCAAGAACCAACATCGCCGCGAGTCCCACGGCGAGAATGCGTCCACAAATGCGTTCCATGACCCGTTCCTCCGCACCCCGTGAAGGGGAGACTGGTTGGCCCAAGTGCGTCAGTCTTCTAGCTGGAAGGTGATGAGGTTGCGCACGCCGGCGACCTCGATGGGCTCGCCGTCCACCACCTTGGGCTTGTACTTGAACTTGAGCGCCGCGTTGATGGCCGAACGGTCGAACACGCCCGGCGGCTTGGCCTCGATCACCGAGGGATCGCGCACGCTGCCCGTTGTGGTCACCGTGAACTCGAGCAGCACATAACCTTCGATGCCGCGCGACTGCGCTCGCCTGGGATAGATGGGCGCCACCTTGACGATGGGCAGGTATTCGCCATCGGAACTGTAGCCCGTGCCGCTCACGTCAACGTCGATATCCACGTCCACGAGGCCAATCTCCATACCCACGCTGACGTTGGAGTCGAGGGTTGGCTTCGGCATGCTCGGCGGCGGTTCGTCCACCGGCGGCGGCGGCGGCGGCTTGCGCTTCTTCACCTGCACGTCCTGATCTTCCTGCACGCGCACGAAGTCCACGATCCGGCCCTTGACGCCGGTGTCCGTTGCGGCTTCCGGGTTCGCGATCACGGCCTGCATCAGCATGAACAGCAGGAACGTGGCGACGGCGCCCAGCACCACCCCAAAGGCGTATCTCACAATCATGTCGTCCCTCCTCTAGCGAGGGGAAGCCCCTCGCGCACCCCCAAGCTGAGGGCTCCTTCTAGCGAGGGGAAGCCCCTCGCGCACCCCCAGCTGAGGGCTCCTTCTAGCGAGGGGAAGCCCCTCGCGCACCCCAAACTGAGGGCTCCTTCCACCGCGGCTTTACTGCTCCTCGGTGGACACGGCAACTTCCGTCACTCCCGCCGCTCGCGCGGCGTCGAGCACGGCCTTGAGCTTCTCGAACGTCGACTCGCGATCCGCCTGCACGACAATACCACCTCGCGGATTCTCGGCGTGCAGTCTTTCGATATGGGCGCGCACAGCCTCCGCCTCGACCCTCTTCTTGTCAATCCAGATGTCTCCGCCTGGAGAGATGGCGATGAGCACGCTCACGGTGGGTTTCTGCTGGTCCGTCTCCGCCTCCGGGCGGCGCACGTCGATGCCGGCCTGCTTGATGAAGGTGGCTGTGACGATGAAGAAGATGAGCATGATGAACACAACGTCCAGCATGGGCGTCAGGTTGATGTCGCTCTCTTCATCCCGGCCGGTGAAGCGGCCCTCGGATCTCGCCATGTCGTCGGTCTCCCTTGTCGCCGCCAGGCGATCAGTGGTCCATCGTCAAATGGTCTTGGATCAGTTCGGTCTCGAACAGGATCTTGCGCCGCACGAAGGTGGTGCCGAACAGCCCCGACAGCGATGCGATCATGCCCGACATGGTTGGGATGGTGGCCTGGGAAACCCCTGCCGCCATCGACCGGGCGTTGCCGCCCTGGGTCGCCATGGCATCGAACACGGCGATCATGCCCGTGACCGTGCCGAGCAGGCCCAAGAGCGGGCAAAGCGCAACGCAGGTCTGGATGATCGGGAAGCTGCCGTTGATGCGCTCGCTGGCCTGCGAGACAAGCATGTCGCGGACTCGGTGCGCGGACCACGACTTGCGCTCGTCGCGCGACTCCCAAATCTCCGTCGCTTCGCGCACCACATGCTTGTGCTCGCTGCGGAAATACCAGAGCCGCTCGAACAGCAGCGTCCACATGAGGAACGTCGTAGCGGCAATGAGGTAGAGCACATTGCCGCCCTGGGCGAAGAACCCCGACAGCGCAATGTAGGCGTCGTTGATCATCTAGCGGGTTTCCTTCTCCTTGGCCGGCGACCCCGAAGGGCCGCCGTTGCCTCGCCGATCAGCCGAGCGGCTGACCGGATTCCTCGGCGTGCTTGGCCACGATGCCCTGCGACTGCTCTTCGAGCACGTGGATGATGCCCCGACTGCGCTGGTTCACGATGGCGTGCAGCAACACGGTGGGGATCGCGACGCAGAGACCAAGCACCGTCGTCATCAGCGCCGTCGAGATGCCGCTGGCCATCGTCTTCGGATCGCCGGTGCCAAACAGCGTGATGGACTGGAAGGTCTCGATCATCCCGATCACCGTACCGAGCAGACCCATGAGCGGTGCGACTACCGAGATCACCTGAATGATGGTGATGTTGCGCGTCAGCGCCGGCGTCTCCGACAGGATTGCCTCGCCGAGCTTGAGGTCGAGGGTTTCCACGTCCACGTCGCGGTTGTCGTCATAGACCTTGAGCACTCGGCCGAGCGGGTTGTCATCCGTGGGGCTCTCCGGCTGGCGATACTGTGCCGACACCTTGCGGCCCACGAGCGTCAGGGTGATGAGGCGCTCGATGGCCAGCAGCACGCCGATGATGCCCACCATGATGATGACCGATCCCGGATAATCGCCCTGGCCGTCGCAGAACGGCAGGTAGCAGGCACCGGTGGTGAAGCCGCCGAACGGCGTGCCCACCATCTCCGCTAGCGTCGCCTTTTGGATCAGCAGCGAGATGAGGGAGCCGCGGGTCGGGTCGATGGCGAAGGCCACAAGATCACCGCTGTCCGCGTCGAAAAGATCCGTTGCCGTGTTGGCGAACTGTGCTTCGGGCTGGCGCCCGAGTTCCACGAGCGCGCCGATGTCGGTGTCGTAGTTGATGTAGCCGTCTTCGCTGACGATGGCGAAGGAGCCGACGCGGATGAGGTCTGTCTGTACCTGCTCGCCGTCGAGCATGTTGACCGTGCTGGTGAAGCGCGAGATGCGGCCCGATTCGGTCATTTCCCGCTGCAGGTGCTCCCACAGCTCTTCCATCTCGTCGATGGAGGCGAGTTGGGTGGACTTGCCCATCTTCGCGGCGAGTTGGCCCAGCCATTCGCCGCGATTGGGGATTTCGGCGCTGATGAGGGAGGCCCCAAACAGTCCCCGGGTATCGCCGGCCACCTGTTGCAGCACGCCGAAGAGTTCACGCAGGCTGCCAAGGCGCTTGTCGAGCTGCTCTTGCAGGTTGCCGATGCGGATTTCGTTCTCTTCGAACTGGGTTTCGAGCCGCTCGCTGCGCTGCTCCTCGCGGCGGCGCTCGGCCTGGGCGTCCTGCAGCATCTGCTGCTGGTCTTCGCGGGCTGCGCGGAAGCGGGCCTCGCGCTCGTTGTGCGCGCGGCTTTCCACGACGCGCCGTTCCTCGACGTTCTTCAGGAGTTCATCAAGGGAGTTGGCTTCGACAACGGTGAGGTCGCTCGCTTCCTGGCCACTCGCCGAAAGCGCAAGGACGAGCGCTGCAAGGAGCGCTGTCGGGCGGAGGGATGCCATGCGGCTTCTCGTCAAGATTGCTCGCTTCATGTCAGTCCTCCACCAGAATCGGAACCGGCAGGAGATTCAGGGTCGCTTGCCTCCGTGCCATGCGAATGCCGTCGCGAACCGGCGACTGATAGCTGTCGTCCAGGAATTCCCAGCGCTCGGCGCTGTTGTTCCACATGCCGGTCTCGTCACCGTCGCTGGTCTGGAAGAGGAGCGCCACCCGGCCGATCTGCAAGACGTCAACGATGCGCTCGGCGCCATCGATCTCGATCTTGCCGCTGTACGACCCAATGGTGCGGCCGTATTCGTTCTCGATCTGATAGGCGTTGAGCACCTGGCTGAACTTCTCGGACACGGCCACATCGGCGCGTTCCATGATGTCGCGCAGCCGATCCACCCGCTGCTCCCGCTCGTCGCGCAGGAACGGCGCGTCCAGGGCGATGAATTGCTCGAGCCCGTCGATCATGCGCAGCATCAGCGGCGTGATCTGGCGCTCGATGACGGTAACCTGATCGACCGACTCGCCGATCTCCGCCATCTCTCGTTCCTGGTTGGCGATCTGGCGATCCAGCTGGGCGTTGTACACGCGCAGGCCCTCGATCTCCTTCAACACCTGCTTGTAATCGTCGTAGAGCTCGCGGGTCTCCTCCGTGAGCGCGTCGATGCGGGTCTGGGAGGCCTTGGCCTGCTCGTTGATGCGCTCGGCCGCCGCGAACACCTCGACCAGCGTGGCGGCGGCGACGCCGGGCGCAAAGACGAGCGTCGCGATGCCTGCGATGAGCGGCACCTTGAGCCCCTTGGTGGAAAACATCTTCATTCAATCCTTCCCTGCGGGATTATGGAATTGCCAACACGACATGGAGGCGATGCCTGACTCAGGGTTTGCGCAAGGCGTTCCCCCTTGAAGAAGCGCGCAACGCTCCGCCACTGTCGTCCGTCTGTTCAGCGTCGAGATCGATCCACTAGCGGACGGGCCGGGCAACGCTGCACGCGCCCACCGACCAAACCGAAAGTCCTTTCCCTACCCCCTGAGCCAGTGCGGCGAAGGATTAGCAAACACTTCGGCATTGTCAACACTTGCATTTGCCAGATTCGTCGCACTGTCTCAAGGGGGCCGACACATTGCGTCGCCTCCCTCGAAGCACCCTCAGCCGATGTGCTCGCCGAACAGTGCCAGCGTGCGCTCGCGGGCGAGATTCGCCGACGCCTCGTGGTAGCTCGCACGGTGGTCGCAGTTGAAGCCGTGGTCGGCACCGTAGACATGCACGGGGATGTCCGGATGCGCTGCCTTCACCTGGTCCACATCCGACATCGGAATGTGCGCGTCGAGTTCGCCGAAGTGCATGATGACCGGGCACTTGGCAGTGCGCTCCAGTTCCCCGGCGATGCCGCCGCCGTAGTAGGCGGACGCACAAGCGATGCCGGAAAGATCGCACGCCGAGAGCCACGTCATGAGGCCACCGAAGCAGTAGCCGACCACGCCCACCTTGCCGTACTTTCCGGCTTCCTCGATGGTGGCCTGCAAGTCCTTCATCGCGTCTTCGCGGGCTAGCCCCTGAAACGCCAGCCCCATGCCGCGGGTCATGTCGTCGCCTTCGTAGCCGAGTTCCACGTCGCGCTCGACGCGGTCGAAGATCTGCGGCGCCAGCGCCGCGTAGCCGGCGGCGGCATAGCCGTCCGCCACTTCGCGGATGTGCGAGTTGACGCCGAAAATCTCCTGAATCACCACGACGGCACCTTTGGCCTCGCCCTCGGGCAGCGCTTCGTACACGCCAAAGGTGAACCCGTCCACCGCCCGCAATTGCCTTTGACCCATGTCTCCTCCCTGGTCGTTTGGAAAGCGCAAGGCGGCGAAGCCTACTACAGCAGCCGAGGCAAGGCTTGTTCCCGCCCGTCTTGGCGCCCCCCAAGGTCTCGGCTGGCGCGCGCCGCGGTAGGGGCACGTAGGGGCGGGGCTCGTCCCCGCCCGTCTTTGGTGTACCGCACGGCTTCGGATTGGCCAACACTCGCGACCCCAAGGTTCGCCCCTGCGAAGTTGTACTCGTTCCGCCGACCGACGCCCCGCAACCGCCCATCAGGTGCAATCCCCCTGTAACATTCCCGCTACTGGTCGTCCGCCCCCGTCAGTCACGCTTGGGCATCATCGATGGACTCGAACGCCATCCTCGTCGTTGAGGATGAAAATGACATTCGCGAGATGCTTGCCTTCTCGCTCGAACGGGCCGGCTTCACGGTCATCCCCTCGGAGACGGCCGAGCAGGCGTTGGCATTGCTCGAAGGGCCGCTGCCTGGGCTCGTCATCATCGACTGGATGCTGCCCGGCATGAGCGGTGTGGAACTGGCGCGCAAGCTGCGGCGGGACCCCCTCACCAGCGACCTGCCGCTGCTGATGCTCACGGCACGAGGCGAGGAGGCGGACAAGCTCAAGAGCTTCGACGCCGGCATCGACGACTACGTCACCAAGCCGTTTTCGCCACGCGAATTGATTGCCCGCATCCGCGCCCTGCGGCGGCGCAGCGGCGACAGCGAAGACGGCACGATCACGTTCATGGGGCTGACCCTCGACACCAAGGGGCACCGGCTCTCGGCCGGCGAAGAGGTCATCCACGTCGGTCCCACCGAGTTCCGCCTGCTCGAGCTCATGATGCGCAACCCCTCCCGCGCCTTCAATCGAACGCAGCTTCTCGACCGGGTGTGGGGCCGCAACGTCTATGTGGAGGAGCGCACCGTCGATGTGTACGTGCTGCGCCTCAGGCGAGCGCTGGCGCCGTTCGGCATGGATCGCATGGTGGAAACGGTGCGCGGGGTGGGCTATCGGTTTTCACCGCACGCCGGCGGGGCGCCCTCTTCGAGCGGTTCGGAAACCCGCTGATGGCGAACGCGCCACGGCATTCGGAACGGGCGGGCGTGCGCGGACTCGTGGAACGCCTGGACGGCGTGTTCGGCAGTCGGCGGCTCGGGCGCGAACTGGCTCTCTTGCAGCGCACCTTCGACGCGGTTCCCGATGGCTGGATGGTGCTCGGCGATTCCGGTGCCGTAGCCACGGAAAACGACGCCGCGAGACGCCTCCTTGGCATGGTGCGGGGCGACCACCGCACCCTCGTCGAAGTGGCGCGGGACCCGGCAGTGGATTCGCTGATAGCCGGCGAGGTCGAGGACGGCATCGTCGAGATCGCCTCGCCCATCGACGAATCGACGCGGCTGGAACTGCGTCACATCCGCGCCGACGGCGGTCAATCCATCGTCTTGGTGCGCGACGTGACGACCCTCAACCGCCTTCTGACGATGCGCCAGGACTTCATTGCCAACGTCTCGCACGAGCTGCGCACGCCACTCACCGTGATCGTCGGCTACCTCGAAGCCCTCGAGGACGACGACATCGACCTCGACACCATGCGTCGTCTGCTAAATCGCCTGCATGCCCCGGCAGAACGAATGAAGGCGCTGGTGGATGATCTGTTGACGCTGACGCGGCTGGAGTCCTCGCCCATGCCGGGGCCAGACGACGTGGAAGTCGTCAACGTGGCGGCGATGGTGGACTCCATCGTTGCCGAGGCGCGGCAGCTTGCCGGCCCCGAGCATGAATTCCACATTGCCGTCGACTCTGACCTCTGCGTTGCCGGGGTGCCGACCGAACTGCACAGCGCCTGCTTCAACCTCGTTGCCAACGCCATCCGCTACAGCCCGGACGGCGGCCCCATCCACGTGCGCTGGCAGGCGAGCGACTCGGGGCCGCGCTTTGAGGTTGAGGACGCCGGACAAGGCATCGCCGCCGAGCACCTCTCCCGCCTCACCGAACGCTTTTTTCGGGTGGACCTTGCCGACAGCCGCGCCCGAGGCGGTACTGGGCTCGGCCTCGCCATCGTCAAGCACGTGCTGCGCAGGCACAATTCGGAGCTTAGGGTCGCAAGCGAAGTGGGCGAGGGCAGCGTGTTCCATTTCGTTTTGCCGGCCATCTCCACGAGCGAGACTGGAGCCGCACCGCCGGCATAGGAGAAGCCATGATTCGCGCCATCCTTTGGGATTTCGGCGGCGTATTCACCACGAGCCCGTTCGAGGCGTTCGCCCGCTTCGAGGCAGCGAACGGCCTGCCGCAGGACTTCATTCGGAGCATCAACTCCACCGATCCCGACACCAACGCCTGGGCCCGGTTCGAGGCCTCGGAAATCGACGTGGACGAGTTCGACGACGCCTTCCGCCTCGAGGCCGAAGCCCGCGGCCACAGCGTGCGCGGCAAGGACGTGCTTGAGCTTCTTTCCGGCGATTTCCGCCCGCGGATGGCGGCGGTGCTGGCGGAATGCCGCCGCCACTACCGCGTGGGTTGCATCACCAACAACATGAAGAAGGCCGGCGACGGGCCGGCCATGGCGCAAGACGACGGCAAGGCCCGCCGGGCACAGGAAGTGATGGCGATGTTCGAGATCGTCGTCGAATCGAGCGTGGAAGGCGTGCGCAAGCCAAACCCGCGCATCTACGAAATCGCCTGCGAGCGGCTGGACGTGAAGCCGTCGGAAACCGTGTTCCTGGACGACCTCGGCATCAACCTAAAGCCGGCCCGGGCCATGGGCATGACAACGATCAAGGTCGTCACCGAAACGCAGGCCATCGACGAACTTGCAGCGGCGACGGGGCGCACCTTCCCGCCTTGAGGGATTGCGGAATCCTTGCCGAAGCGCCCCGGCCGGGCCAAGACGGGTGGCGCGTTGCTCTTTAGCCCCGTTCGGGAGCGCCTACGGAAGCGAGCAGTGCCTTCACATCCTCGGGGGTTGGGATGGAGCTTGCCGCGCCGGCCTTCGTGACCGCAAGTGCGCCGGCGGCAGAGGCTTTGCGGAGCGCGGGGGAGATCTCGTCACCCGCCAAGAGGGCGGCCATCAGGTAGCCGATGAAGGCGTCCCCGGCGGCGGTTTCGTCCACGGCCTGGACCGGGTAGGCAGGCATGGCCCTGGTTCCGTCTGGGCTCGCGCAGAGCAGGCCCTCGCGCCCGAGCGTCAAGACGACGTCCATGTTCGGATACCGCTGGCAAAGCGACTCTAAGGCCTTCGGTGGATCCCCCTCCCCCGCAAGCGCCGCGGCCTCGATTTCGTTGACGATGAGCAAGGCGATGTCCGACAGGTCGTAGCCGGCCTCGCGGCCGTCGACAGGGGCAACGTTGAAGGCCACCCGCGCGCCGCGCCGCGAGGCGGCCGCCAGCACTCCCTCAAGGTCGTTGATCTCGTTCTGCAACAGCAGCCAGTCGTCCGGCGCCAGTGCATCGAGCGCGGTGGTCACGTCGGCTTCGGCAAGCTCCCTGTTGGTGCCGCCGGCAATGACGATGGCGTTCTCCCCCGCCGCGTTCACCTGAATAACCGCATGGCCCGAGGCACCCGCTGCAACGCGCACCCCAGACGCAGCCACGCCGGCCTCCGCAAGCACCTCCTTGAGCCAGGCCCCGTCTTCGCCAACGCAGCCCACGTGCATCACTTCGGCCCCGGCCCGCGCCGCCGCCACGGATTGATTCAGTCCCTTGCCTCCCGGAAAGACCTCGTGGCCGAGACTTGCCACGGTTTCGCCGGGGCCGGTGATGTCCGGCACCGAATACACATGGTCAATGCAAAGGGACCCCAAGTTCACGAGCTTGCCCACGATCTACTCCTCTCATCGCACCGCGAGATGATAGAAGCTCGCGCGCCCTCGGGCGCGGCCCAATGTGGACGCCCGCGGCCCTCAGCCGGGTTTGTCAATCTATATCCATCCGCGCCATCGCGCCGATACACTTGGGTTCGGGCGTGCTCGTCGGGCGCCGCCAGGATGGGAACAAGGAGAAGCGCGAGTGCCGGTCGAGATTTTCATGGTGGCCGGCTTTCTGCTGGCGGCGTATTCGGTAGTCGCCAACGACTCGATCCAAACGCTCGGCACCTTCCTCTCTTCCAATTCCCATCGCCCTTGGTGGGTGCTGTGGATGTTCGGCAGCAGCATCCTCCTCGTGGTGCTGCTCTATGGCTGGATCGTCAACGACGGCGACGCCTCCTATGGTCGCCTCAACGCCTTCCCACTACCCCCCGGCGGGGTCTCGTGGATTCACGTCATCCCGCCCCTCGCGCTGCTCGTTCTCACCCGCCTTGGCGTGCCGGTGAGCACCACCTTTCTGGTGCTCACGCTGTTCGCGGTCACGGGCGGTGCGCCGGGCAACCTCGGCAGCATGCTGATCAAGTCTGCACTCGGCTATGTCGTCGCCTTCGCAACCGCGATCATCCTGTTCCTGCTGGTCTTCAAGCGCCTGAGCGAGTACTTCCACCGTACCCGTGAGGCCGAGATGCCAAGCTACTGGGTGGTGCTGCAATGGGCTTCCACGGGGTTTCTGTGGAGCCAGTGGCTGATTCAGGACCTAGCCAACATCTTCGTCTATCTGCCGCGCGAGGTTCCGGGCAGTTGGCTGCTGTTCGGCATCCTCGCGCTGGTGGCCATGCAGGGCTACATCTTCTACCAGTTCGGCGGCGAGATTCAGAAGATCGTCACCTCCAAGACCGACACCACCGACATCCGTGCCGCCACCATCATCGACTTCATCTACGGTATGGTGCTCCTGGTGTTCAAGGAAGCGAGCGACATGCCCATGAGCACGACGTGGGTGTTCCTCGGCATTCTGGCGGGACGCGAGTTTGCGCTGTCCACATTCCTTAGCGACACCGACGCCGGCGCCACCACTCGCAAGGTTCTGTCCGACGCCGGCAAAGCGTTTGCGGGACTGGTGGTGAGCGTCGTCCTTGCCTTCGGGATGCCGTGGCTGGCGCAGACGCTGTTCGGCTGAGGCGCTTTGGCAGTGGCGCCAGCGCACTCGGTTGCAGCTACGGCTAGCCGCCCTCGATTCGATGCATGAAGAACACCTCGGCGTTCGGGCCGATCGGTTCGAGCCAGGCGTCCTGGTAGATCTGCCCGTCGATGGCCACGGCAGTCTTTTGCAGCACCTCGTCGATGCCGGGCCACTTCTCGTTCAAGGCGCGCACCAGCGCCCGGAAGTTCTTGCACTCCACTTCCACCTCGCGTGTGCCGTCGGTGTTCGTCATCAGGTGGTCGGGAAAGACGACCTTGGCCATGGACCTCTCCGCTGTTCGATGGCGCAATGGTATCGAACACGACGCGTGGTAGGCTCGCCACCCGTTCCACCTAGCAGTTCACACGGAGAGAACTCCATGCACAAGGTCGCCCTCGCCTTCGCCCTATGCACGGTTGCCGTCGGCGTCGCCGCAGAGTCCACCATCGAGAAACTGGCGTGGATGACCGGCACCTGGTCCGGGCCCGTCGGCGAAGGCACCCTGGAGGAGAACTGGACCGTCCCTCGCGACGGCTCGATCCAATCCTTGGTGCGCATGACCGCTGGGGGAACGACGGCGATGGTGGAGTTGATCGTCGTCGAGGAATCCGAAGGCGGCCTCGTGCTGCACCTCGAACAATGGAACCCGGGCTACGAATCCCGCGGCCCGGCGACGAAAATGCGCTCAACGAGCATCGGCGAGAACGAAGTCTCCTTCGAGGTCGTCGGCGAAGGCGCCTTCAAGACCCTCGCCTACAAGCGCCCCGCCGACGGCGAGTTCGAGATCCACATCGACGGCGCAATGGTCATCAAGCTGACTGCCGCTGACGACTGATCCTTCGTCGCGTCAAGCCAACATATTCGCTCGATGCCGTCATGTAGCGAAGGCACGGCCTGTTGCCGCTAGACGGTCCAAAGTCGCCACTCGCTCGTCCTCTTCTCCGAGTGCCTGCACCAGCACGCTGCGGACTTCTGCCACCTCCAGAGTGGAAGCTGCGTTCATTTCCTCGAGGTCAACCCAGTCCTTGCTCCGGTTGAACAGCGCCTTGAAGATGGCGGTGTCCAAACAGCTCAGAAACGGCAGCTCGGCACCACCGAAAGGCTCAATCCGCACCCGCCCGGAAGCCGCCTCGTGCATGGGGACGGAGTTCAGGAAGATGTCCACCGGCGTCTGGCCCCAAAACAACCGCGCCTGACCATCTTCCTCAAGCCGAGCAACATCCGCAGAGGAGAGCACGATGGCCGCCGGTAGCGCGTCCCGCAGCAACGACGCGCTGGAATCGGAGATGAAGACGTTTTACGTCGACGCCAACCGTCCCCCGCGGGTCCCGGACGCACCACGCCAACGCTAGCGCTCCACCGATGGCGTGAGGCAAACCGGCATCCGCCAGCGCCCGATGGATCGCGACCACCTTCGCAACGATGTCCACGGCAGACGTGCCTAAGGTCAACCGGTCCGCTCGTCCACACGGGTCTCAAGCAGGCGCTTTAGCACGGGGTACTCCAAGGCGCCTCGCGGTGGCGCTTTGAACTCGGCCGCCAGCAGCAATGCCTCCTCAAGCTCTTTGCCCTTGGGGCCGCGGGGCAGGGGCCGGGCCCTCCTTCGCGAACGCTCGGTTGCCGCAATCAGGCGAGTGATTTTATCGGCCACATCCGCGGATCGGTATTCCATGCAAAGCCTGCGTTCCGCCGCAACGAACGCAATATAGCACCGGAACTGCCGAGGACTACGTCACACCCTGCGGCGCGCCTCACAAGCTCAAGACGCCGCACTCGGCGACGCACCTACAGCTTGGAGCGAATGGTCGCCTCGGTGAATTTCGCCATGTCGACCATGCTGTCGTCATGCGCCGTGCCGAAGAACAGGCGTTCGCCCAACAGCCCGCGCATCGCCTCGGGGGCTGATGCGATGTACTCCTCGTCCTTCAGCAGGTATGTGTAGTCGTCGATGGGCTGGGTATAGAGGCGCTGATAGGTCGCATGGAGCACCGTGCGCACGCCATCGACGGTGCGCCGACCGGTGCCGTGCCACACCGAGCCATCCCAGACCGCGACGCCGCCCTTGGCGACCTCGATGGGGACGGTTTCCGAACGGCTCTCCTCGGGAGTCGGGTGCCGGCGTGCAAGGTGCGAACCGGGAACCACGCGGGTCGCGCCTTCCTCGTCTGTCATGCCGTCGCACGGAATGCAGAAGGTGATTACGCAGTTGTGCTCGGGAAACGGCGCCGGCAACCAGTTCTGGTCTGCGTGGATGCCGCCGGCGACGAGCTTGTCCGACTTGCCCATGATCGAAGCGGCGAACTGGCTGGCACGCAGGCCGTTGCCGACGCTCACCTCGGCGAACGCAAGGATCTTCGGGTTGGTGGCAATGCGGTCGATGGCCGGATGGCGACCAAGCAGATACGCGGCGCCGCGGCCGCCGAGCGCGCCCTTCGGCTTGGCCAATCCGTGGATCGCCTCGCGCAGCTCGTCCATCTCTTCGGGCGGCGCCACGTTCTCAAGGGCGGCATAGCCGTGCTCGCGGAAGTGGTCGATGGCATCGCCGAGGTCAAACTCGTCAATCCGCGCCTGAAGGTGCTCGGCAACATCGTAGGGGCCGAGCAGCCCACGGCTCCTTTGCACGCTATCGATCAGCGGCTTGAGGCTCTCGCCCATCCCGGCTAGGTTGGGGTTCGCCGGTCGTCCTTCGTCGGACGTTCCTGCTTCGGCGGTCTGCGCTCGTTCGCTCATCTTCGCTTGTTCAGGGCAAGTGCAACTCTTGTCAGGAACGACTGTCAGGAACGACTCTGCGGGATTGCGGATACTCGACGGGTAGGCATGGCAACGCCGGGGCCTTCCGGCCCCGGTCGATGCACTGTGCGCCCTACCCTTGCGCGTCTATCGCCTCCAACACCCTCGGCGGCGACAGCGGCAGGTCATCGATGCGGAATCCAAGCTGGTCTCGGACTGCGTTCGATGCGGCTGCCAACGGTGCCACGATGGGGGTTTCGCCGACGCCACGCACGCCGTAGGGGTGCGAGGGGTTCGGCACTTCGATGATCTCGGTGTCGATCATCGGCAGGTCGGAGGCTACCGGCACGCGGTAGTCGAGGAAGCCGGCGTTTTCCATGACGCCTTCGGCGTCGTAGATGTACTCCTCGTTAAGTGCCCAGCCGATGCCCTGGACGGCGCCGCCCTGCATCTGGCCTTCGACGTAGGCCGGGTGAATGGCCCGTCCTGCGTCCTGGATCGCCGTGAAGCTGAGCACGTCCACCTTGCCGGTTTCCTTGTCCACCTTGGCGTCCATCAGGTTCACCGAGAACGATGCCCCGGCGCCTTGGGCGTTGAGACTGGCTCGGCCGAGCAGCGGGCCGCCGGTGCGGCCAGCGCCGCGGGCGATGTCGCCCAAGCTCAAGGGCTTTACGTCGGCGTTTACGCCGGGCTTCGGCACCGCTTCGCCGTCCACCCAGTCCACTTGGTCTTCATCGAGGTCCCAGGTGAGCGCGGCGCGCTGCTTGCACTGGGCGATGATGTCCTCGCAGGCCTGGATCACCGCCATGCCGGTGGCAAAGGTCGTGCGGCTGCCGCCGGTGACGTTGCAGAAGCCGGTGGATTCGGTATCGCCCACGTGCGCCTTGATCTGCTCGTAGGGTACGCCGAGGGTCTCTGCCGCCATCAGCGCCATGCCGGCGCGGCTTCCCCCGATGTCGGGGCTGCCTTCCATCACCGTCACCATGCCGTCTTCGGCGATGCGCACTTCGGCGCTCGACTGCATGCCGATGTTGAACCAGAAGCCAACGGCAAGGCCGCGACCTGCGCCTTCCGGCACTGGGCTGGTCCAGTTCGGGTGCTTGCGCGCCGCTTCGAGGCATTCCTTCAGGCCAACCGGTGGGAACGTGGGCCCATACGGCGCTTGCGTGCCTTCGCCAGCGGCGTTCTTCATCCGCAGGTCGATGGGGTCCATCGAAAGCTCTCGAGCCAACTCGTCGATGGCGCATTCCATCGCGTGCATGGACTGCGGGGCACCCGGTGCGCGGTAGGCGCAAACCTTGGGCTTGTTGACGAGGATGTCGTTGCCCTCGATGCGGAAGTTCGCGAGGTCGTAGGGCGCAAGCACGGACATGCAGCCGGGGCCGACCGGAGCGCCCGGAAACGCACCGGCCTCGTAGGCGAGCCATGCCGTGGCTGCGGTGATGGTGCCGTCGTTCTTGGCGCCGACCTTCACCTTGCACCAGGTGGCGGAGGTGGGGCCAGTGGCGCGGAAGACCTCTTCGCGGCTCATCATCATCTTCACCGGACGACCGGAGATCTGGCTCATCTTCACGGCCAGCGGCTCGAGATAGATGATCGTCTTGCCGCCGAAGCCGCCACCGATCTCGGACGGGATGACCTTGATGTTGCCAACCGGTTCGCCGAGCACCTGCGCCGTCAACGAGCGCACCTCGAAGTGGCCCTGGGTGCAGCACCAGACCGTGGACTTGCCGTCTTCGTTGGCAGTGGCCGTGCAGGCGTGGGGTTCGATGTAGCCTTGGTGAGCGGTGGGAACGCGGTGCTCGCTCTCGACGATCACGTCGGCCTCGGCGAAGCCGGCGTCCACGTCGCCGCGCTCGAACATCGTCGTCGCGGCGATATTGCTGGCGGGCTTGGAGGTGTCGCCATTGGTGTGCTGGCTCTCGTTGACGAGGGTGGCGCCTTCGGCGATGGCCTCGTCGATGGAGAGCACGGGCGCGAGCACTTCGTACTCGACGTCGATCAGGTCGATCGCCGCATCCGCCTGGGCCAGCGTCTTGGCCGCCACCGCTGCCACCGCGTGGCCGTGGTAGAGCACCTTGTCGCGGGCGAGGACGTTCTTGGCGAGGTCGGACGGGGATTCGTTCGGAAGGTCGGCGCCCGAAATCGCGGCCAGCACGCCGTCGGCTTCGAGGGCGCGGGAGAGATCCACGCTCTTGATGCGGGCGTGGGCGTGCGGGCTCCTGAGAACCTTGCCGTAGAGCATGCCGGGCAGGTTAAGGTCAGCGCCGAACGCTGCCCGCCCGGTCACTTTGTCGATGCCGTCGGGACGGATGGGGCGAGTGCCAATGGCCTTGAGATCTACCGCTTCTGCCACTGTCTGAGTCTCCTTGAATGCGTTGCGTTGCGTGGGATCGAGCCGTTTGAGCGGATGCCCTCAGGCTTCGTAGGCCAGTTCCTGGGCCGCGTCCTGAACCGCCCGAACGATCTTGTCGTAGCCGGTGCAGCGACAGAGATTGCCCGCCAGCCAGTAGCGAATGGTGGTCTCGTCAGGATCGGGGTTCTTGTCGAGCAGCGCTTTGGCCGCGACGATGAAGCCCGGCGTGCAGATGCCGCACTGCAGCGCTGCGTGTTCGAGGAACTTCTGCTGCAAGACGTGCAGGCCACCTTCGCCAGCGATGCCCTCGATGGTGGTGAGTTCCACGCCTTCCGCCTCGACGCCGAGCATGAGGCAGGAACAGACCAGGCGACCGTTCACCAAGACGGAACAGGCGCCGCAGTCCCCAGTGGCACAGCCCTCCTTGGTGCCGGTCATGTTGAGGTCTTCGCGCAGCACCTCCAGGAGGGATTGGTGCGGCTCGCAGAGAAACTCCACGGCATCGCCGTTGATGCTCGTGGAAACGTGTACTTTGCTCACGGGTACTCCTTGAATCCGTTGCCCGATGGGCCTAGAGCGCGGCTGCGCGGTCGCGGGCGATGCCGGCGGCGCGCTTGCAGAGCACGCCAACGACCTTGCGGCGGTATTCCACCGTGCCGCGCTTGTCGGTGATGGGCGATGCGGCGACGCTGCATGCGTCGGCGGCAGCGGCCAGGGCAGCATCGTCAACCTTGGTGCCCACCAAGGCCGCCGCGGCGTCGGGGACCACCAGTGCGGTGGGTGCGACTGCGCCGATGGAAACCTTGGCCGCGGTGCAGGTGCCGCTGTCGTCCAGCGTCAGGGCAACGCCGGCGCCGGCGACCGCGATGTCCATCTCCGTGCGCGGGATGAAGCGCAGGTATGCGCTCGAGGACTTGCCCTGCGGGCGCGGGACGCGGAAACCGATGAGGAACTCCGTGGCGGAGAGCACGTTGGTGCCGACACCGGTCACGAAATCCTCCACCGCCACTTCCCGGTTGCCGCCGGGCGAGGCGATGACGCAGATGGCGCCGCACGCGATCAGCGCCGGGATGGTGTCGCCGGCGGGCGATGAGTTGCAGAGGTTTCCGCCGATGGTGGCCCGCCCCTGAATCTGCGTGGAGCCGATCAGGTCGGAGCTTTCGAGGAGCCCGGGCAGGATTCCCTTGAGTTCCTCGTTTTCGAACAGGATGGCGGACGCAATGGCCGCGCCGATGAAGATTTCGTCGTCGCCGATGTCGAGATGATTGGCTTCCTCGACGTGCTTGACGTCGACGAAGGTCCGCTCACCGCGATCCACCGACCGCATCTGCACCAGAACGTCCGTGCCGCCCGCGAGCATCTGCGTTCGGTTGCCGGCATCGGCCTCCCGTTGCAGCGCCGCAAGCGCCTCGCTGACATTGCTCGGCGCCAAGTAGGCGTAAGCCCCCATAGGTTCTCCCTTCCCAAAGTGAATCGAGCGGGCGCATATATACCATGAAGGCGTTAGGCAAAGCGCGTTTTGCGCGCAAAGAAGTGCGTCGGCACCCACGCCGAGCCGCGCGCCGACCAAGCTCGCCTGCCTTACAGCCCGCCGATGCCGGCGCTGACGCCATCCCAGACCGAGCGTTCCTCGCCCCTGGGGTCAAGGGCGACGGATACGGGATCACCGAACAGCGCAGTGGCCCGGGTGTCGGGCGCGTAGGGCTGCCAATCCTTGAGCGCGTCCGTGCGCGGGTCCCCGTCGGTCGCAAAGGCAAGCCAAGCATCCTGCACGTGGCCCGACAGTGCGTCCGCTGCTTCCCCGCTGCCGAAGAACTCTGCGCTGCCGGGGTTCAGGGCGTGCGTGCCGAAAACGAAACCGATGTCGATCGCATGAGGCGATCCGAGCCGCCCATCCTCCCAAGGCGACTCCCAAGTGAACAGGTACTGGAAGGACTCCTGTCCCCGCGCCGCCAACGCCTCGCCAAGGCGGATGGCTGGAATGCGGAAGACCCGATCCGACTCGATGGCGGAGTACAAGGTGCCGGCATCCGCGGCCTCGCCGCGTCCTTCCCGGGCCGAGCGATAGGCCGAAATCACGGCTTCGGAATCGTCGATGCGACCTGCAAGGGACTGCTGCAACGCAGCATCGTCTTCCGGCGCCGGGAACCCCGGCATGGCGGTGAAGAGCCTCCACTCGTCACGCGCGGCGCCGACCATGACCGAAATCCCGTCGGCCGAACCCGCCACAACTGCGTCCAGGGGCAGGTCGGTCAACTGCACTCCGTCGATGCAGGGCTGGAACACCATGGCTCCGCCGAGCTTCGCGCTCACACCGGTTCCCGCCTCGACCAGGCGCTCTGGATCCAGCGCCACGAGCTCGGCCGTCGACGCGTTCGCCGACACCCCCGCCAGTTCCAGCAATCCTTCCGCGACTTGTGTCGCCCGCGCCACGGACTGGGCGGTACTGCAAGCCCCGCTCTGGGGAATGGCGCGGTGGAAGAGCCCGGCGGCCGGAGCAAACGCCATCAGTGCGCCAACGCTCATGCCGCCCGCCGACTCGCCAAAGATGGTCACACGACCCGGATCGCCGCCGAAAGCCTCGATGTTGTCGCGCACCCACTCGAGCGCCTTCACTTGGTCGAGCAGCCCTTCGTTGCCCGTCGCCGGTACGCGGCCGCCGGTGACTTCGCTGAGGTTGACGAAGCCGAGCGCCCCGAGCCGGTAGTTGATCGTCACGACCACCGCGTCGCCGCGCCTCGCAAGGGCGGTGCCGTCGTAGATCGGCGTACCGCCAGTGCCGCCGGAAAAACCACCGCCGTGGATCCACACCAGCACCGGCCGCTTGCGGTTGTCGAGGCCCGGGGTCCACACATTGAGGTAAAGGCAGTCCTCGCGGCGCTCGGCGCGGTCTGCGTTGAACGCGAACTGAAGCGGCCCCATGCCCTCCAGGACCGGCTGCCACGACTGGGCGCCGAAGTCCACCGCACGCCGCACGCCGGCCCACGGTGTCGGGTCGACGGGGGGCCGCCAGCGCAACTTTCCGACCGGAGGCGCCGCGAAAGGCACGGCGAGGAACGCGTGCAGCCCGTTGGCTCGGACGCTCTCGACCCGACCGTGTTGTGTCTCGACGATGGACATGGACATCTCCTCAAATCCTGCTGCGTGACCTTACGGCTCGCACAGTGACACGACAAGGTGAGCGGGGAGTCGGCGCACGAAGGCCAGCCGTTCGCGCCAGCGATTGCCGACGCGCGCTTCAGGGCGCGCTCTAGCGCATGAGCAAGGCCACCCGAAGAAGGGCGACGCATGCGTCGCCCCTACGGCCCGGGACATGACCGACACCTTCCT